>JBOGDU010000036.1:0-6386 GCA_050743145.1 Jiangellaceae bacterium
GGGAAGATCGCCTCGACGGTGTTGTTCAGGTCGCGGGCGCTGGCAAGGTCGTGGCCGAACGGTTTCTCGATGACCACTCGGCGCCATTGGTCCTGGTCGTCCGGTTCGGCGAGGCCCGAGCGGGCCAACTGCTTGCAGACGATGTCGAAGTACGAGGGCGGGATGGACAGGTAGAACGCGTAGTTGCCGCTGGTGCCCTGAGCCTTGTCGAGATCGTGGACAGTGTCGGCCAGCCGGTCGAACGCGTCGTCGTCGGAGAACTCACCCGGCACGAACCGGAAGCCCTGCGAAAGCTGCCGCCAGGTCGCCTCGCGGAAGGGAGTCCGAGCGTACTGCCGCACGGCGTCGTGAACCTGATCGCCGAAGTCCTGGTCGGCCCAGTCGCGGCGGGCGAAGCCGACCAGCGAGAAGCCCGGCGGGAGCAGCCCCCGGTTGGCCAGGTCGTAGACGGCCGGCATGAGCTTCTTGCGCGACAGGTCGCCCGTGACGCCGAAGATCACCAGGCTGCACGGCCCGGCGATGCGAGGCAGGCGCTTGTCCCTGGGGTCGCGCAGCGGGTTGCGCCAGTTCCTCACCGCAACACCTCGAGCAAGCGTGCGACGCCGGTCGTGCGGTCGGTGAGATGGAGTCGCAGGACCGGCCGGCCGTGCTCTGCAAGGACCTGTGCGTCGCCCGCGGCCTGCGCGGCGATGAGTTGACCGAAGCTGAACGGCCGGTCCGGGACGGCTAGGTCCTCGGAGGTGTCGCCGGTCACCTGGAGGTAGACGCCGACCGGCGGCCCTCCCTTGTGGAACTGCCCGGTCGAGTGCAGGAAGCGGGGTCCCCAGCCGAACGTCACCGGGCGCTCGGTACGCATCGCCAGCGTGCGCCGCACGCTGGCGAGGACGCCGTCGTCGCCCTCGCGGTCGAGATAGGCCATGACGGCGAGGTACCCGGAGTCCGGCAGCCGGGCCAGCAGCGCGTCGATCGCTCCCTGCAGCGAGTCGACACCGTCGAGCAGGCCCGGAGTTCCCCTGAGCTCGACCTCGCCGTCGACGAACGCCGCGGGCTCCGGTTCGGGACGGGCGTCGAGCAGGCCGCGGGCTGCCACCTTGGCGCTCTCGACGTCAGGCTGGTCGAAGGGGTTGATCCCGACGATCCGTCCGGCGACGGCCGTGGCGTACTCCCACACCAGCATCTGCGCTCCGAGCGGTCCGCTGACGGTCACGCCGGCACCGTCAGCGTCGGTGGGACCGAGCAGTGCGGGCAGCACATCGGGGGCCGGCCAGCGGATCTCCGGAGCATCGACCCCCTCGACCGCCACCGGGAGCAGGCCGGTGCCGTCCTTGCCGGTGGATTCTGCGATCAGCTGCTCGGCCCAGTCGGCGAACCCGACGATGCCGGAGCCTGCGTCGGCGATGGACACCTTGTCGCGGCCGCGGGACACGCCGCCGCCGAGCGCGGCACCCAGCACGAGGGCCGGGTTGGCGGGGTCGTCGACGAGCACTGCGGGCGCCACCGCCGCGGCTTCGTCCAGCAGCCCGGACACGTCCACACCGGCGAGTGCGGACGGGACCAGCCCGAAGGCGGTCAGCGCGGAGTAGCGTCCGCCCACCGATTGGTCGGCGAGGAAGACCCTCCGGTACCCCGACGCTTCGGCGAGCTCCGCGAGCGACGAGCCGGCATCGGTGACCACCACCATGCGCTCGCCCGGCTCGATGCCTCTCTCACGGAATGCGGACTCGAAGGCACGGCGCTGGCTGTCGGTCTCGACCGTGGAGCCGGACTTGCTGGACACGACGACGACGGTGCGCTCCAGGCGGTCCGCCAGCGCCCGCCGGACCGCACCCGCGTCGGTCGTGTCGAGAACAGTGAGCTCGACACCTGCGGTCCGGGTGACGACCTCCGGAGCCAGCGAGGAACCGCCCATGCCGCAGAGCACGATGCGGTCGAGCCCGGCGGCCCGCAGGTCGGCCGTGAGGGCGTCGATCTCGGCGAGTAGCGGGCGCGAGGTCTCGTAGAGGTGGACCCAGCCGAGCCGGACCGCCGCTTCCTCCTCGGCCGCCGGACCCCACAGGCTGGAATCGCCGGCGGCGATTCGGGAGGCGACGCGGTCGGCGACCAGCTCGGCGACCAGCGCCCGGTCGGCGGACGGTGCCGAGACCGTGACCGTCATCAGCGACCGGCCTGGAGCTTGGCCTCGACGGAGGAGAGCAGGTCGACCCAGCTCGTCTCGAACTTCTCCACGCCCTCGTCCTCGAGCACGCGCCCGACGTCGTCCATGTCGACCCCGACGCCGGCCAGCCGGTCGAACACCGCACGGGCCTGCGGGTACGAGCCGCGTACCGCGTCGCCGCGGATCTCGCCGTGGTCGGCGACGGCCTCCAGGGTCGCCTCGGGCATCGTGTTGACGGTCTCGGGCGCCACCAGCTCGGTGATGTAGAGGGTGTCGGAGTAGTCGGGGTTCTTCGTCGAGGTCGACGCCCACAGCGGGCGCTGGCGGGCTGCGCCGACGGTGTCGAGACGGTGCCAGCGCTCGGCGGCGACGACCTGCTCGAACGCCTGGTAGGCGAGCCGGGCGTTCGCGACGGCCGCCTGACCCCGAAGGGCCAGCGCCTGCTCGGTTCCGATGGTGTCGAGGCGCTTGTCCACCTCGGAGTCGACCCGGCTGACGAAGAACGACGCGACCGACGCGATGCCGTCGAGGGAGCTGCCGGCCGCCAGCCGCTGCTCGAGGCCGGCCTGGTACGCGTCCATCACCTCGCGGTAGCGCTCGATCGAGAAGATCAGCGTGACGTTGACGCTGATGCCGTCGGCGATGACCTCGGTGATCGCCGGCAGGCCGGCCCGGGTCGCCGGTATCTTGACGAACAGGTTGGGCCGGTCGACCTCGGCCCACAGGTCGCGGGCCTGGTCGACGGTGGCCCGGGTGTCGTGGGCCAGTCGGGGGTCGACCTCGATCGACACCCGGCCGTCGAGCCCGTCGGTGCGCAGGACCACCGGTGCGAGCAGGTCGGTGGCGGCCCGGACGTCGTCGGTGGTCAGGTCTCGGACCGCGGTGTCAGGGTCGGACCCCTGCTCGGAATGGACCCGGAGCTGGTCGTCGTACGCGCTGCTCTTGGTGATCGCCGCCTGGAAGATCGAGGGGTTGGTGGTGACGCCCACGACGTGTCGCTCGTCGACGAGCGAGTGCAGATTGCCGGTCGTGAGGCGTTCGCGGGAGAGATCGTCGAGCCAGATCGCCACGCCCTGGTCGCAGAGCCGGCGGAGTCGGTCGGTGCTGTCGTTCGTCATGAGGTCCTCCGGATGGGTCGGTGGACGGTCAGCGCGCCGCCGCGACGGACTCCTTCGCGGCAGCGACCACGGCCTCCGCAGTGATCCCGAACTCGCGGAAGAGGGTCTCGTAGTCGGCCGACGCGCCGAAGTGCTCGATACTGACCGAGCGGCCGGCGTCGCCGACCACCTCGCGCCACCCTTGTGACACGGCCGCCTCCACGGACACTCGGGCCCGGACGGCGGGCGGCAGGACGTCGTCGCGGTAGGCCTGGTCCTGTTGATCGAACCACTCGCGGCACGGCATCGAGACCACTCGGGCCTGGACGCCGTCGGCCGCCAACTTCTCGCGTGCGGCCACGGCGAGTTGGACCTCGGAACCGGTGCCGACGAGCACGACGTCGGGTGGACCGTCGGTGTCGAGGAGAACGTAGGCACCCCGGGCCACGCTCTCGGCATCGGCGTAACCGTCGGTTCCGCGCGGGAAGGTCGGCACGTTCTGCCGAGTCAGGCACAGCCCCGCCGGGCGCGACCGGTTCGTCGCGTGGTGCTCGAGAATCGTGCGCCACGCCACGGCCGTCTCGTTCGCGTCCGCCGGCCGGACGACGTCGAGGCCGGGGATCGCGCGGAGCGCGGCGAGATGCTCGACCGGCTGATGGGTCGGTCCGTCCTCGCCCAACCCGACGGAGTCGTGGGTCCACACGTAGGTGACCGGCAGGCCCATCAGCGCGGCGAGCCGCACGGCCGGGCGCATGTAGTCGCTGAAGACGAGGAACGTGCCGCCGTAGGGACGGGTGAGCCCGTGCAGGGCGATGCCGTTGAGGATCGAACCCATCGCGTGCTCGCGGATGCCGAAGTGCAGGACGCGGCCGTACCAGTCACCCTCGAACTCCTTGCTCGACCGGTCCGGTGGCAGGAAGCTCAGCTGGTCCTTGGGCGTGGTGTTGTTGCTGCCGGCCAGATCGGCCGAACCCCCCCACAGCTCGGGCAGCACCGGTGCGAGCGCCGAGAGCACCTCGCCGGAGGCCTTGCGGGTGGCGACGGCCTTGCCCGGCTCGAAGCCGGGGATCGCCTGCGCCCAACCGTCGGGAAGGGTCGACGAGCGAAGCCGGTCGAGCAACTCCGCGTGCTCGGCGTGCTCGGCCCGCCAGGCGGCGAATCGCTCGTCCCACTCGGCGTGCAGGGCGGACCCCCGCTCGGCGACGCGCAGCGCGTGCCCGCGGACGTCGTCGGCGACCGCGAACGTCTGGTGGGGGTCGAAGCCGAGGATCTCCTTGGTGGCTGCGACCTCGCCGGCGCCGAGGGCAGAGCCGTGGGCGGTGCCGGTGTTCTGCTTGGTGGGCGCAGGCCAGCCGATGATCGTGCGCAGGGCGACGAACGAGGGCCGGCTGGTCTCGGCCCGGGCGGCCTGCAATGCGGTGTGCAGGGCTGCGACGTCCTCGTCGTAAGGGCCGTCGCCACCCCGCCAGTCGACGGTCTGGACATGCCACCCGTAGGCCTTGTACCGGGCCTGGACGTCCTCGGAGAAGGCGACCCTGGTGTCGTCCTCGATGGAGATCTGGTTGTCGTCCCAGACCATGACGAGATTGCCCAGGCGTTGGGTCCCGGCCAAGGACGACGCCTCGCTGGACACTCCCTCCTGCATGTCGCCGTCGGAGGCGATGCACCAGATCGTGTGGTCGAAAACACTCTCGCCGACACGAGCGTCGGGGTCGAGAAGGCCGCGGCTGCGGCGGGCGGCCATGGCCATGCCGACCGCGTTGCCGACGCCCTGACCGAGCGGTCCGGTGGTGGTCTCGACGCCGGGGGTGTGGTGGATCTCGGGATGACCGGGTGTGATCGAGCCCCAGGTGCGCAACGACGCGAGGTCGTCGAGGGTCATCGGGTATCCGGACAGGTAGAGCTGGATGTAGAGCGTCAGGCTGGAGTGGCCGGCGGAGAGCACGAACCGGTCACGGCCCAGCCAGGCCGGGTCGGCGGGGTCGTGCCGGAGAAGGTGCTGGAAGATCAGGTAGGCGGCCGGCGCCAGGCTCATCGCCGTGCCGGGATGGCCGTTGCCCACCTTCTCGACCGCGTCCATGGCGAGCACGCGGATGGTGTCGACGGCCCGCCGGTCGAGGTCGGTCCATTCGAGGTCGGTGTTGTGGGGCACCGTGGTCGGGCTCCTCCCGAGCGGGCGGACGTGGCTGAGATCGGACGCGATCACGCTCCGCCCCGAGCCTACCCACGCGAGGTCTCACCACGCGTGGGGTTCGCATCGCCACTCGGTCGCTGCGCTCCGGCGCCCGCCGACTAGACTCGCCGCGTCCCGCGTGGCGAGCCATTGAGCCGCACGTCGAACGTCGCGAGAAAGGCAGGTCGTGCCGGCCGTCGAGTCCCGCCGCGCGACGCACTCGCGAACACGCGTGGACACCGTCGCCACCTGGCGACGCACGGCCGGTGCCTACGCCTCGCTGATGAAGCTGCGCGTGGTCGAGCTACTGCTGGTCACGACGCTGCCGGCGATGGTGCTGGCCCAACGTGGACTGCCGTCCCCGGGCCTGGTCGTCGCGACGCTGGCCGGCGGCACGCTCGCGGCGGGCAGCGCGCACGCGTTCAACCAGGTGCTCGAGCGTGACATCGACGCGGTGATGCGCCGGACCCGCAGGCGTGCTGTCACGACTGCGGTGATATCGCCTCGCGCGGCGGCTGTGTTCGCGGTCGCCCTGCTGGTCGTGGCCATGGCGGTCATGCTCGCCTTCGTCAACCCGCTCGCGGCGGCGCTGACCTTGGCCGCCAACGCGTTCTACGTCGTCGTATACACCGTGCTCCTCAAGCGGCGCACCTCGCAGAACATTGTGTGGGGCGGCGTGGCTGGGTGTCTGCCGACGATGATCGGCTGGGCCGCTGTCACGGGCAGCCTCGCCTGGCCTCCTGTTCTGCTGTTCCTGGTGGTCTTCTTCTGGACGCCGCCGCACTACTGGCCGCTGGCCATGCGCTTCCGCGACGACTATGCCCGGGCGGGCGTGCCGATGCTGCCGGTGGTCGCGTCCGCGCGGGTGGTCGCCGGCCAGATCATCGCGTACTCCTGGGCGATGGTCGCCACGACGCTGGCCCTTTGGTGGGTCGCTGACCTCGGCTGGCTCTACGGCGCT
>JBOGDU010000037.1:0-8958 GCA_050743145.1 Jiangellaceae bacterium
ACAACCCGATGGACATGCAGTTCGACGAGGACGGCCACTTCTACCTGCTCACCTACGGAGACGGCTTCTTCAACATCAACAACGACGCCGGCATGTACCGGTGGGACTACGTCAAGGGCCAGCGTGCTCCGGTCGCGGTCCTGTCGGCCACCCCGACCAACGGGCCGGCCCCGTTGACCGTCCAGTTCTCGAGCGAGGGATCGAGGGATCCTGACCCGGGAGACTCGATCCGGTTCGAGTGGGACTTCGACGGAAACGGCACGGTCGACTCGATCGACCCGAATCCGGTGTTCACCTACGCGACGCCGGACCAGTACACGGCACGGCTGACCGTCCACGACTCGAGCGGCAGGAGCGCCGGGGCCAACACCACGATCACCGTGGGTAACACGGCGCCGACGGTCAGCATCGAGACACCGGTGGAGGGCGGCCTGTTCGCCTTCGGCGAGACGATCCCGTTCTCCGTGACCGTCACCGATCCCGAGGACGGGGCGATCGACTGCAACCGGGTCGAGGTCACCTTCGTCCTGGCCCACGACGAGCACGGGCACGCGGAGGACACGGTCAGCGGTTGCTCCGGCGTGCTGTCCACGATCGCGGACGACGTCTCGCACGGCGGCAACGTGTGGGGGGTGATCAGTGCCTCGTACACCGACCTCGGCGGCGCGGGCGGAGTCCCGGCGTTGACCACGGTCGAACAGGCCGACGTCCGCCAGAAGCGGCAGGAGGTCGAGTTCGTCCTCGAGCAACAGGGGACGAACGTGCAGACGACCAACGACCCCGACGGCGGCGGCCAGCACCGCGGCAGCCTGAGCAACGGTGACTGGATCGCCCTCAACGGGCCGTTCAACCTGCTGAACATCGACTCGCTGAGCTTCCGGGTGGCGAGCACGTCGACACAGGTCGCGGCCGGAAACCCGATGGCCGCCGTCGACGTCCGGCTCGATGCCGTCGACGGGCCGATCCTCACCACGGTCACGCTCACGTCGACCGGCAACACCACCACCTGGCAGAGCCAGACCGTCCCGGTCACCGATCCTGGCGGCCCGCACAAGGTCTACCTGGTGTTCCAGTCGATCCCGGGTGGCCAGACCGGGAACAACCTCGTCAACCTCAACTGGGTCGAGTTCGGCGGCCAGGGAATCGCAGGTCCGTAGCCCGCATCACCACCGTGCCGATCGAGGAGTTCGCAGCCGAAGGCGACTGGCTGCCGGCTCCTCGATCGGCCAGAGAGGACAGACAATGAGTGCACCCAACACACTGAACCGGCGACGCTTCCTCGGGGTGGTCGCCGGCACAGCGGCTGCTGCGGCGGCGGCGCCGCTCGGCCCGGCAGCAGCGTTCGTGGCGCAGGCGGGCAACGGCGTTCTCATCCCACGCGGCAAGGTTGGCACGATCACGTTCACCCAACGTGACGTGCCCTCGCGGATCGGTATCGCGGCGAGCGCGGCGCTGGGTGTGTCGCCGACGATGGGCTTCCTGGGCGGGCCCGACTTCCCGGAGGACCCGACGGACCTGGGGCCGCTCGTGCCGCTGCCGGGTGGTTGGCGGGAGCTGCTGGATTACCTGGCGGACCTCGGCTACAAGCAGATCGAATTCGCCGGTTACGGCCAGAACGCCAACAACCCCGGTGGTGGCGCACCCAACCCGGCGCCCGGCGGCGAGACGACCCCTGCATCGCGCGCTGCATATCTCGCCTATGGCCAGACCCTGCGGGGCTTCCTCGACGAGTTCGACCTCGAGGCGATCGGCAACCACGGCTTCATCCCGAACACGTGGCCCGGTCCCAGCAGCCCGGGCGGCGCCATGTCGACCAACGACTTCGAGCGCTACCAGACCGAGCTCGAGTTTGCCTCGATCCTCGGCATGCCGTACATGGGCACCGGCAACGACCCGACGAGCGCCAACAACCGGAACATCGAGCCGTGGACGGTGGCCGGGGAGAAATGGGAGGCCCTGAACGTCCTCAGCCTGCAGTGGGGGATCCATCTCTACCCGCACAACCACTCGCCCGCCTACAACTTCCTCCAGGACGGCCCGATGGTCACCGTCACGCAGGACCGCCTCACCGGGGCCCCGATCGCACCGACCGTCGTTCGCGGCGAGTCCGGCAAGCGCCTCATGCAGCATTACCTCGACATCACCGACCCGGAACTCTGTGTCATCGAGATGGACATCTTCTGGGCCCATGTCGCACAGCACCAGCATCGCTGGCGCTACGACTGGGACGGCAACCGGGTCGAGGACATCTTCGACCCGCTCGACCAGGTCGCGAGGCAGACGAAGCGCCACGCCCTCTTCCACGCCAAGGACGGCGACCGAACCTCCCAGGCACCGGGAGTGGGCAACGGTTACGACATGATCCCGTTCGGCGACCCCCGGAGCGACATCGACTACCAGACGTTCTTCAGGGACATGGGCGCCAGGGGCTTCCACAACCCCAACTACGAGCAGGACAACGCCCCCGGTGGTAGTGCCGACCCCGGGCAGTCGTTGCGCCACGCCACGATCAGTGCCCACAACATGCTGGCGCTGCGAGGCTGACGCTTCCCCGCCGACTGAGCCAGCCCGCCCGGCGAAGCCAGCCGGGCGGGCTCGTCACTGGGCGGCGAACACCGCATCGCTGATCAAGGCTGCGGCCCCGACCACGCCGGCGTCGTCGCCCATCTCACTGAGCACGACGGGCAGGTTGCCGGTAGCCAGCGGGAGTGACCGCCGATACACGACCCCCCGGATCTCGGCGAGCAGCGGATGCCCAAGCCGAGACACCCGGCCGCCGATGACGATCAGGCCGGGGTTGAAGAACGACACCAGGCTGGCGAGCACCCAGCCGACGCGGTGGCCGCCGTCGCGGATCATCTGAACGGCGTACGGGTCGCCCTGGGCGACGGCATTGGCGACGTCGACGGCGGTCAACTCTCCCTTGTCCGCGAGCATGGCAGCCAGTACGGGCGAGCGTTGACTGCGCGCCGCGGCCAGGGCGTCGCGCGCGAGTGCGGCTCCGCCGAAGAACGCCTCCAGGCAGCCGGTGTTGCCGCATGCGCAGGTCGGTCCGAACTCCTCCACCCGGATATGGCCAATGTCGCCGGCGCATCCATCGACCCCGCGGTAGAGCTGTCCGTCGACGACGATCCCGCACCCGATGCCGGTGCCGATCTTGACGAACAGGAAGTCGCGGGCAGACTTCGCGACACCCGAGTGCTGCTCGCCCAGCGCCATCACATCGACGTCGTTGTCGAGCAGCGCTGGACATCCGAGCTCGCGGGCAATGGCGTCGCGCACCGGATATCCGTCCCAGCCGGGCATGATCGGCGGCGAGACGGGTACGCCGCCGTGGAAGTCGACCGGACCGGGAACGCCGATACCCACGCCGGCCGGGCGGTCCACGCCCTGTTCGGCCAGCACCTTGCGAGTCAACTCCAGCGACTTGGCCAGCACGTGCTCCGGGCCGAGCCGGACGTCCATCTCGACATACTGCTGCGCCAGCACCGTCAGGCGGCCGTCTGTGACCGCCACCGACATGGCCGTGGCTCCGATCGCGATACCGACGAAGCGCACTTCGGAGGACAGGTCCACCATCGTCGAACGCCGTCCGCCGCGGGAGGCAGCCGGTCCGACACCTTCGGCCAGGCCGAGCTCGGCCAGCCGGGCGATCTCACTGGCCATTGTGGTCCGCGAGACACCGAGCCGGTCGGCGAGCTCGACCCGCGACAACGGCCCTTCGTCGCGCAGCGTCTTGAGCACTTTCGCCTGCGTCGACGTTTCCGGCCGGCCCGTCAGTGTGTGTCGCACACGCAAATCTTGCCATGGTTTCGCCGGCGATCGACGAAAGTGGGTCACCGGAACGGGTCTTCAGCCGCCGTTCCCGAGACCGCGCTCGCGCAGGTCGCGACGATGCCTCTCCAGCGCCATGAGCTCGCCGAAGAGCCGGTTGTACGCGTCGGTCTGCTCGGACGGGTCGGTGCGCTGCAGCCTCGCCTTGAGGGTCACGAGCTTCCGCGAGACCCACACCTCGTGCAGCCTCAGCACGACCGATTCGATGTAGCGGGGCAGCGAAGCCTCTTCGGCAGGTGCCGGCTCGACGGTCAGCTCGGCGACCAGGTTCCGGGTGGCGTCGTCGGACGCGGCCGCCACCAGCGCTTCGGCCCAGGCCGGGCCGCCCGCCTGCGTGGCGCAGCCACCCGCCTTGCCCACGACCTCGCGCAGGGCCCGGTGGGCAGGCGAGAGGAACGCCTCGGGGTCGAGGTCGTCGAAGGCCGGACCCGCGAGCGCAGGCCGCTGGACCGCGACCCGGAGGACATCACGTTCGAGAGCCAGCGTCTGCGGGTCGACGTCGCCGTGCACCGGAACGCCGAGCGCCTGCTGGCCGGGGTCGGGCGGCTGTGTCGGACCGCGGTGCCGTACACGACTGCGGTCCGGCGCTCCCGCCAGCGCCCGCACCCGACGCACGACCGCGAGCTCGTCCGGGGCACCCACCCAACCGGAGAGCTTGCGGGCGTATTCGTCACGCAGCGCGTGGTCGCGGATCCGCGCGACCACCGGCACCGTACGGTCGAGGGCGCGGGTTCGGCCCTCGGCGCTGTCGAGGTCGAACTCACCCAGCACCGTACGGATCGCGAAGTGGAACAGCGGCTGCCGGCGGGCAACGAGCTCGCGCACCGCGGCGTCGCCGGAGCGCTGACGCAGCTCGCACGGATCAAGGCCGCCGGGCTCGATGGCGACAAAGGTCTGCCCGACGAATCGCTGGTCGCCATCGAACGCACGCATCGCCGCCCGCTGACCCGCCGCGTCGCCGTCGAAGGTGAAGACGACCTCGCCGCGGAACTCGTCCTGGTCGCGGAGCAGCCGCCGCAGGACCCGGGCGTGATCGTCGCCGAACGACGTGCCGCAGGTGGCCACCGCGGTACCGACGCCGGCGAGATGGCAGGCCATGACGTCGGTATATCCCTCGACGACGACGGCCTGGGAGCGGCGGGCGATCTCCTTCTTGGCCATGTCCACGCCGTAGAGGACCTGGCTCTTCTTGTAGATCGTGGTTTCCGGGGTGTTGAGGTACTTGGCCTCGATCCTGTCGTCGTCGTAGAGGCGACGGGCGCCGAAGCCGACCACGTCGCCGAGCAGGTCGTGGATCGGCCAGACCAGCCGGCCGCGGAACCGGTCGTACGGCGCGCCGCGGCTCTGGGCCACCAGTCCTGAGCTGATCAGCTCCTCGTCGGTGAAACCCTGCTGCCGCAGGTGCTTGCGCAGAACGTCGCCACCACGGGGCGCGTAGCCGACGCCGAACCGGTCGGCCGCATCGCGGTCGAACCCGCGCTCGTCGAGAAACCGGCGACCGGGCACCGCCTCCGACGACTCGGCGAGCTGGCCGGCGTAGTAGAGCGCAGCCATGCGGTGGGCCTCGACCAGGCGCGTGCGCTGCTCGCGATGTGCCTGCGGAACGCTGCCCGCCCGGGCCTCCTCGTACCGCAACTGCAGCCCGACCTTGTCCGCAAGGCGTTCGACAGCCTCGGTGAACGACAGCTGGTCGATCTTCTGCACGAACGAGATGACGTCGCCACCCTCGTGGCAGCCGAAGCAGAAGAACATGCCCCTCGCGGGAGTGATGTGCAGCGACGGCGACTTCTCGTCGTGAAACGGGCAGAGGCCCTTCAGCGACCCGCCGCCGGCGTTGCGCAGCGACACGTACTCGCCCACGATCTGCTCGATCCGGGCCCGCTCACGGACCGCCGCAATGTCCTCGTCGCGGATCCGCCCTGGCACGACGGGAGTCTACGGCCGCGCGGGGATCGCTACCTCATGGCACAGTGAACCGCTCCGCAAATCCGGCGATTCGGGCACGCCGGCACCGCTCTGGTGCGCCATGAGGAACCGTCCGGTGGACCATGACGACCCGCCGGCGCATCGAGAAGCGCGTACGACCGCTGGCGGCAGCGCCGATGGGATCACGGCCGTCCGGGCACCAGCAAGGGAACTCCGAACATGGCGTGCGCGATGGCCGACTGGCGGACGATCCGATCGATGACGCGGTCCGGACCACGCTGGATCTCCGTGCCCGTCCACCGCACGACGACGAAACCGTGCTCTTCGATCCGTAGCTGTCGGGCCTTCTCGGCGGCGAGAACGACCTCAGGATCGCCGCGTGGATCGGTGTACTTCACCCGGCCATCTGCCTCGCCGACCAGGCGGTACGGCTTCCATACGAAATCCGATCTCACGCCTCCACGACCTTCGCCGATGACCCACTCGTTGCACTCGGGCAGCGGCAGTTGCCGGTCGACGAAAACGGCGAACGACCACGATTCGTTCGGTGACTCACGGCGGCCCGATGCATGGTGGGCAACGAGTCGTACATCGACTGCGCCCTTCCATCCCTTCATCGATGCGGCGATGCGGTCGAGTTCGGCCACGGTCGCCGTCCCACGGGCGAGTGCGGCATCCGCCAACACGAGGGCTGGGGCGAAGCCGTGGACGCGCGCCACGTCCAACGACGTACGGGCTGGGCTCAGGATGGGCATGCCCCAGTCGGTCCGGATGTCGACGGGATCGACGGTCGCGGTGCGGAGGACGAGGCCAGGTAGGCGATGGCGACCGTTCGAGCGGTTCGCCTGCGAGATGATCACGGCAGATGGCTGACCGTGCGGAACCGGTAGCCCGTGCAACAAGGCGGCCGAGTAGTGACTCGCCCAACCGCGCCGGCCGACAGCGAGCCACGCGGCTCGGGTCGCCAGCACATGCCTGGCCATGGGCGAGCCTCCACTGCGCTGCCACAACTGTACGTCGCAGAACAGACCTCGCCGGAGCCGCACGAAGCGTCCGGTCCGCACCCCGTGTCGCACGGCCATGGCGCTGAGGCCCGCCCTCGCTGCCGCATCGAGGTCGAACACCAAAGGCCGCGGACCCATGACCGGAAGCCTGACCGATTCCGCCAGCCCGCGACGGCCGTCGTCCACAGGTCGGAGACCGACCGTGCATGGCACAGTCAGGTGCTCCACAAACCTGGCGAATCAGGCACGACGACACCCCACCGGTGTGCCATCAGTGCTTGCACGGTGTGCCACGCAGATCCGGTCCTTGCCGGAGCTGGCCCGGTCACACCTGGTCGAGGGGAATCTCCGGGTTCGCCAGTCGGTCCGGGTCGAGGACGCGGCCGGAGGCGACGAGCGCCTTCAGCGGGTCGATGCCCTCGTCCCACAGGTTGACGTGCATGGCGGCCAGTGCCCGGTCACCCTCGTTGAGCCAGAACGCCTGGAACTCCCGAGCGGCGAGGTCGCCCCGCACGGCCACGCGCTCGTACGAGCCTGGCGGCGCATGGCCGATGTACTCCATCCCCAGGTCGTACTGGTCGGTGAAGAAGTACGGCAGGTCGTCGTAGGAGACGTCCTGGCCCAGCATCGACCGAGCGGCCGCCGGCCCGCCGTTCAGCGCGTTGGCCCAGTGCTCGACCCGCACCCGCATGCCGAGCAGCGGATGGTCGACGGCGGCGACGTCACCGGCTGCGTACACATCCGCAGCAGACGTTCGCAGGCCGGCGTCGACCGCGACACCGTCGTCGATGACCAGGCCCGCGTCCTCCGCGAGCTCGACCGCCGGCCGGATCCCCACACCGACGACCACCGCGTCGGCCGGAAGCTCGTCACCGGCCGCCGTGACCGCACTCGACACCCGACCGCCGTCCCCGCGGATCTCGGCAATGCCGGTGCCGAGCTTGAGGTCCACGCCGTGCTCGCGGTGCAGGTCGGCGAAGACGGCAGCCACCTCGTCGCCGAGCACGCGTTGAAGCGGCAGGTCGGCGACCTCGAGGACGGCGACCTCCGCGCCGTGGTGCCGCGCCGCTGAGGCGACCTCGAGCCCGATCCAGCCCGCGCCGACGACCACGATCCGGCTTCCCTTCTGGAGGACGGACCGGATCCGATCGGAGTCGGAGAGCTCGCGCAGGTACAGGACGCCGTCGAGATCGGCGCCGGGTACGTCGAGACATCTCGGAACTGAGCCGGTGGTCAACAGCACCCTGGCGTAGGCCAGCCGCGCACCGCCGTCCAGCTCAACCTCATGGGCCGCCGGATCGATCGCCGTGGCACGCGTGCCGAGGCGGAGGTCCACGTCGTGTTCGGCGTACCAGGGCTCGGGGTGGACGAACGCCGAGTCGCGCTCGTCGTTGCCCAGCAGGTAGCCCTTGGACAGAGGCGGCCGCTCGTACGGTGCCTCCGCTTCGGCCGCGACGAGGACCACCGGCCCGTCGAAGCCTTCCTCGCGCAGGGTCTCGGCGGCCTTGGCGCCGGCCAGGCCGCCACCGACGATCACGTATGCCATGGCGACACCCCACCCGGCACGCGCCGGCATGTCAACGAATCACGTGTGCCGGTGTGTCAGCTCTGCACGAGCAGGGCGTGGCGGGCCTGCGCCGACACGTCGGTGAGCGAAGCAACCTGGTCGACCACCACCCGCAGCCGGGCGCCGTCGTCACGTGCCTCGGACCAGTCGGCATGGAACGACGGCTCGAGGCTCGCCGGGGCCTGGTCGTACGTCAGGGCGACGAGCTCATGCAGCAGCTCGCGCTGACGGACATAGACCGGTGCGCGATCCTCGGCGCTCATCACGTAGACGCCGGCCAACCCCTTGAGAACCGCCACCTCCGCCCGCGTCCCCACCGGGATCTCCAGATCCGCGGCGTAGCGGGTCAGCCGCCCCCTGCCGTACGCGGCATGTGTGGCCTCCTGCGCGGTTGCGCAGAAGCGTCCGATGAGCTGGCTGGTCATGTCCTTGAGAGCGGCCAGGGTGCGGCGGCGGCCGTCGTAGGCGTCCACCCAGCACGGCAGCCCACGCAGGCGGTCAAGCGCGTCCAGCACCTCTACCGGCGACGCACCCGGCAGATACCAGTCGCAGGTCAGCGTGGCGACCCTCTCGCGCTCGCCGGGGTCCGAGAACACCGTGTCCCGGCCGATCCGCTCGGCCACGATG
>JBOGDU010000038.1:0-4043 GCA_050743145.1 Jiangellaceae bacterium
CATGGTCGATCCTTTCCGTCGGATCCGGACGTTGAATCCTACGACGCGCGGCGGCTCCCTGGTCGAAGTCTGGTTCTCCCTGATCGAAGGTCAGGCCATCCACCGCGGCACCTTCGGCTCGGTCAACGGACTCCACACCAAGATCCGCCCGCATCAACGGTTGGAACGACCGCTGCCACCCCTTCATCAAGACCAAACCGCCGACCAGATCCTCACAACGCCACGCGTAAGAAGAGTTCAAAACGCCGGGCGCTAGCGAGCTGGCTGCTGACTGGCAGCGATGGCACGCTGATAACGGCCCGCGAGCTTGCGCAGCGCGTCCACCAGTTCCGGCGAGTCGACGATCTCGAAGTCCGCGTCCAGCATCCCCAGATAGAGCGCGAGCATTTCCGGATGATCCGACCCTGGCTCGAACGCGCTCCGATCCGCGCCCAGCGATTCCACCTCGATCGGGATCGGCAGCCGACTCCGCACGAACGCCGCCGGCGCGTGCACGATCACGCGTGCCCGGTACCGCCAGGTCGCCTCGCCGACCCCCCGTGCCACCTGCGCCGCGATCTCCCGGTCGGGCGGGAGCGCACGCGGCGTGAAACGCGGCCCGGTCGGCGTCCGCGGCTCGATCCGGTCGACCCGGAAGGTACGCCAGGCGTCGCGGTCCACGTCCCAGGCCACCAGGTACCAGCGCCGCCGGTCGTTCACCAGACGGTACGGCTCAACCGAGCGCCGGCTCACCGCCCCGGAATGCGTCCGGTAGTCGAACCGCAGGCACTCGTGATCCCGGCACGCGCTCGCGATCACCGTCAGCACGTCCGGATCCACGTGCGGGCCGGGCGAGGGCATCGGCAGCGCGTACGACTGGAAGGCGCTGACCCGGTGGCGCAGCCGCGGCGGAAGCACCTGCTGCACCTTCGCCAGCGCGCGCACGGAGGTCTCCTCGATTCCCGCGATCGAGCCGCTCGCGGCGGTCCGCAATCCGATCGCGACCGCCACCGCCTCCTCGTCGTCGAGCAGCAGCGGCGGCAGCGCGCCCCCAGTGCCGAGCCGGTACCCGCCGGCCACACCCGGCCGTGCGTCGACCGGATAGCCGAGCCGGCGCAACCGGTCCACGTCGTTGCGGATGGTGCGGGTGGTGACGCCGAGCCGGGTGGCAAGCTCGGCACTGGTCCAGTCGCGCCGGGCCTGCAACAGAGACAGCAGGCGCAGCAGCCGCGCCGATGTTTCCAACATTCTTGAATCCTGATGACCATCTAGGAACGATTCTTTCCTCTATTGTCCCTAGTCTTCTCCGCATAGCACAAGAGCTCCCGTCAGGCGTCCGTCCGTACCAGCCTCGCTGACAAGGAGAAGCGCGATGAGCGACGAGATCCAGCCCTTCCGCATCGAGATTCCCCAGCCCGACCTCGACTACTTGCACGACCGGCTCGCGAACGCCCGCTGGCCCGGCGAGCTGTCCGGCGTGGCGTGGACTCGCGGCGTACCGCTGGACTACCTGAAGGACCTCGCCGAGTACTGGCGCACGCAGTACGACTGGCGCGCTCAGGAGGCGAAGCTCAACCAATACCCCCAGTTCACGACTGAGATCGACGGTCAGCGCATCCACTTCCTGCACGTCAAGTCCGACCGGCCCGACGCGAAGCCGCTGCTGATCACGCACGGCTTCCCGAGCTCGGTCGCCGAGTTCCTGCACCTGATCGAACCACTGGTCAACCCGGCCGCAGGTCAGGCCTTCCACGTCGTAGCGCCGTCGCTGCCCGGGTACGCCTTCTCGACCCCGCTGGCAGAGACCGGCTGGACGATGAGCCGCACCGCACGCGCCTGGGTCGAGCTGATGCGCCGGCTCGGCTACCAGCGGTACGGCGTGCACGGCGGCGATATCGGCGCCGGTGTGTCGGGTGTGGTCGCCGGCCTCGACGGCGACCATGTCATCGGCGTGCACGTGGTGACCGACCCGCTGACCGCCGCGAACACCGCGACCTTCCTCCCCGGGATGGCCGACCGGCTCGACCAGAACGACCCGCTCGACAAGCTCATCCTGGACCGGATGCACGCCTTCCAGACCGACGGTTCCGGCTATCTGGCAATCCAGAACACCCGGCCACAGACGATCGGCTACGGGCTGGTCGACTCACCGCTGCTGCAGCTCGCCTGGATCGCGGAGAAGGTCCACGAGTGGACCGACCTGCCGGTCGACCGCGACCAGCTGCTCACCACAGTCAGCCTGTACTGGTTCACCGGTTCCGGCGCCACGGCTGCACACACCCTGTACGAGCAGGCGCACTCCTCGGACTGGGGCGCACCGCCGGCGGTACCGCAGGGCTTCGCCGTCTTCGGCGCCGACCAGACAGTCCGCAAACTGGTCCCCGCGCCGGCCGACGCGCATTGGACCGAGTTCCCCCGCGGCATGCACTTCCCGGCGATGGAGGCCCCTACCCAGCTGACGGCGGACCTGCAGGCGTTCTTCGGGCCACTGCTGTAACCGAAGTGCTCAGCCAGCCTGATCAACTCTGGCCGCTACCAGTGGCCACGGTGCACGACGTCGTCGAACGGGCGCCGGTCGGGTTGTTGGATCGGGGTGAGCGGGCGGTCGGCGGGCGTGCCGAGGGTGATCAGCACGGCACAGAACCGGTCCTCGGGAAGGCCCAGCAGGCGCCTGGCGAGTTCCTGGTTGTGGACGCCGGCGTGAGCGCTGCCGATGCCCAGGTCGGCGGCGGCCAGCATGATGCTCATCGTCGCCTGGCCCAGGTCGAACTGGATCAGGTCGCGCGTCAGGGCGTCATCGGACCTTGGGGCCACCAGCGCGATCGTCGCCGCCGAGCCGGCAACGTGGCCAGCGGCTCGCCACACCTTGGCAAGCTGGGCGAGCTGCTCCCGTTCAGTGCAGACCACGAAGTCCCACGCCTGCTGATTGCCGGCCGACGGCGTGCGCCGCGCGGCCTCCAGAATCCGATCCATGTCCCCGGTCGCTATCTCCCCCTCACCGTAGGAGCGCACGTTCCGCCTTGACCTGATCGCATCCCACGTCTCCACATCGACCTCCCACCGACTCATCCAGAAACACCGAGCGCTACCTCGGTAATGACACACGACAACTGGCATGCGCCGCCGCCGAATCGTGCTCCCAGAGCTTAGGTCGATCTTGCAAAATCCTCGGCCTCACCGCATAGGGGAGCTGGCCCGGAGGTGGTCACGTGCTGACTGCAAGGCGTGGGTGCATGGCGACTCAGCAGCGGTCCGGCCGGAGTTTCGCGGCGGCTACGACCCGGCTGCGGTCGGGATCAGGATGCCGCGGCCGCGCAGCCGGCCGCCGTCGAGGTCGTCCATCGCGTCGTTGACCGCGTCCAGCGGGTAGGTCTGGGTGAGCATGGTGACCCGGCCCGCGGCGTTGAGCGCCATCAGCTCGACCAGGTCGTTGTAGCTGCCCACGAGATTGCCCACGACGTTCCGCTCGGTGGAGATCACGTCGATGGTCGGGATGTCGACCGTGCCGCCGTAGCCGATGACGAAGTCGCTGCCCGCCCTGTGCGTCATCGCCCAGCTGTCCCGCTCGGCGCCCGTCTCCCCAACGAAATCCAGGACCACTTCGGCACCCTTGCCGTCGGTCAGCTCGAGGACCCGCTCAACGTGCTTGCCGTCGACAAGGACCGTCTCGTCCGCTCCCCAGTCACCGGTGAGGGCCAGGGCGTCCTCGTTGGGGTCGAGTACCACGATGCGGGTGGCGCTCATCGCCCGCAGACATTGGATACCGATGTGGCCGAGACCGCCGGCCCCCATCACGACGCAGGTGCTGCCCGGATTCAGTAGCGGCACCGCCTTCTTAACGGCGTGGTACGCCGTGAGGCCGGCGTCGGCCAGCGCAGCGACGGCCGCCGGGTCGATCCCGGGGGCGAGCTTGACCACTGACCGCGCGGAGGTCCGGATGAGGTCCGCCATGCCACCGTCGGCGTCGATGCCGGGGAACGCTCCCGCGTCGCAGTGCATGTCGTCACCGGCCCGACATGCCCGGCAGAAGCCGCAGCTCACCAGCGGATGGAGGATCACTGCAT
>JBOGDU010000039.1:0-36259 GCA_050743145.1 Jiangellaceae bacterium
GCCAGCTGATCCGCGACGACGGCCCCACGAGCCACCACATCAAGCGCGGCACGCCCACCATGGGCGGAGCGGTGATCATTCTGGCCGTATTGGCCGGCTACGTGATGGCCCATCTCGTGCGGTTGTCGCAGCCGTCGGTCTCCGGGCTGCTCGTCCTGTTCCTCATCGTCGGGCTGGGGGCGGTCGGGTTCGCGGACGACTTCATCAAGATCTCCAAGCAGCGGAGCCTGGGGCTGCGCAGCGGCGCCAAGATCGCCGGGCAGGCCGCCATCGCGGTGGTCTTCGCCGTGCTCGCCCTGCGGTTCCCCGACGAGCAGGGATACACACCGGCGTCCGAGGCATTGTCGATCCTCCGGGACACCCCGCTGGTGCTGGGTCCGGTGCTCTTCGTCGTCTGGGCCCTGATCATGGTCATCGGCGCCTCCAACGGCGTGAACCTGACCGACGGTCTCGACGGGCTCGCGTCCGGCGCTTGCACGATGGTCTTCGGTGCGTACACGCTCATCGGCGTCTGGCAGTACAACCAGGCCTGCAACATCGCTCCCGGCCCGAGCTGCTACGAGATCCGTGACCCGCTCGACCTGGCGGTGGTGGCGGCCGCTCTGGTCGGTGCCTGCTTCGGGTTCCTGTGGTGGAACGCGTCGCCCGCGAAGATCTTCATGGGCGACACCGGGTCGCTGGCGCTCGGCGGCGCACTGGCCGGCCTGGCGATCCTGAGCCGCACCGAACTGTTGCTGCTGGTGCTGGGTGGCCTGTTCGCGCTGATCACGCTGTCCGTCGCGCTGCAGGTCGGCTGGTTCAAGGTCACGAACGGGAGGCGCCTGTTCCGGATGGCCCCGCTGCAGCACCACTTCGAGCTCGTGGGCTGGGGGGAAGTGACGATCGTCATCAGGTTCTGGATCATCGCCGGGATGTTCGTCGCCTTCGGCCTGGGCGTCTTCTACGCCGAGTGGGTGGCCGGCGCGTGACCGTGCCGCCGTGGCTCGCCGGCGCGACGCGGACGAGCCCATGGCCGCAACTGCACGCGGTCGTGGCCGGGATCGGCGTCTCGGGATTCGCCGCTGCCGACGCTCTGCTGGGCCTCGGTGCCACCGTAACCGTCGTCGACGAGCGTGCCGGCGAGGCCGAGGCTGACCGCGCCCGAGTGCTCGAGATCCTGGGTGCCACCGTGCGCCTCGGCCCGGTCGCCACACGCGAGCTCGCCGGCGGTGCCGGGCTCGTGGTCACCTCGCCCGGCTGGCGGCCCGGCGCACCGCTGCTGGTCGCGGCGGCGGAGGCCGGCGTCCCGGTATGGGGAGAGGTCGAGCTGGCCTGGAGGCTGCGCGACCCGGACCGGCCGGCGCCCTGGCTGGCCGTCACCGGTACCAACGGCAAGACGACCACGGTGCGGATGCTCGTCGAGATGCTTCGCGCTTCCGGCTTACGCACCGCCGCTGCCGGCAACGTCGGCGACCCGGTCGTCGAGGCCGTGCTCCACCCCGAGCCGCACGACGTCATCGCGCTCGAGCTGTCCAGCTACCAGCTGCACTGGACGCACTCGATGGCGGCCCGCTCGGCGGCCGTGCTCAACGTCGCGCCGGACCACCTCGACTGGCACGGCTCGCTCGAGGCCTACGCGGGCGACAAGGGCCGGATCTACGGTGGTGTCGAGGTCGCCTGCGTCTACAACGTCGAGGACGCTGAGACCGAGCGGCTGGTTCGGGCGGCCGACGTCGTGGCAGGCGCCCGCGCGATCGGATTCACCCTCGGTGTCCCCGGCGTCGGCATGGTCGGCGTCGTCGACGGCGTGCTGGTGGACCGGGCCTTCGTCGTGGAGCGGCAGACCTCCGCCGCCGAGATGGCGTCGGTCGACGACGTCTCACCGGCGGCTCCGCACAACGTCGCGAACGCGCTCGCTGCGGCGGCACTGGCCCGCTCGGTCGGGGTGCCGGCGGTCGCCGTGCGCGACGGCCTGCGGGCGTTCCACCCGGACCCGCACCGGATCGCCCACGTGGCGACGTTCGAGGGCGTGAGCTGGGTCGACGACTCCAAGGCGACGAACGCGCACGCGGCCCAGGCCTCGTTGCTGGCCTACGAGGACGTGGTATGGGTGGCCGGCGGCCTGGCCAAGGGCGCCGAGTTCGACGAGCTCGCGCGGGCTGTCGGCGACCGCCTGCGGGGGGTCGTGCTGATCGGCGCCGATCGTGACCTGCTCGCCGAGGCGCTCGCGCGACACGCGCCGGATGTTCCCGTCGTCGAGGTGGCGGGCACCGACAATGAGGTCATGGACCGCGTGGTGGCCCGAGCGATCGTGCTCGCCCGGCCGGGTAGCACCGTGCTGCTCGCGCCTGCGTGTGCGTCCATGGACATGTTCGCCAACTACGCCGCGCGGGGCGATGCCTTCGCCGCGGCGGTGCGGCGTCATGGCCACCCGCTCTGACCACCAGCCGCGCACGCTGCCCGCCACCGGGCTCGCCGCGCTCTCGCGGATGCTGCGCCGTCCGCTCGCCTCCTACCACCTCGTCCTCGGCTCGGCCGGTCTGCTGGTCGTCCTCGGGCTGGTGATGGTGTTCTCGGCGTCCAGCGTGTTCTCGCTGCGCTACCACGGCTCGTCCTACTACATCGTCGCGCGGCAGGTGGCGTGGGTTCTGGCCGCCTTGCCGTTGGCGTTCCTCGCGGCGCGGACTCCACCACGGGTGCTGCGGCGGTTCGGGCTGCCCCTGCTCGTCCTCGCGACCGTGCTGCTGGCGCTCACCTACGTTCCCGGGCTCGGCGTTTCGGTCAGCGGCAACCAGAACTGGATCGAGTTCGGTGGGCCCTTCCGTATCCAACCCTCCGAGATGGCCAAGCTGGGTCTCGTCCTGTGGGGCGCGGCTGTGTTCGCACGCAAGGGCACGTTGCTGCGGCAGTGGCGACACCTGATCGTGCCGTTCGTGCCGGTCGCCGCGGTGGTGGTGGCACTGACGGTCGGTCAGGGCGACCTCGGCACCGCGGCTGTGCTCATGGCGGTCGTGCTCAGCCTGCTCTGGGTCGTGGGCGTCCCGACCTGGCTGTTCAGCCTGGCGGTGGGCACCGTCGGGGTCATCGGCGCCTACTTCGTGATGTCCGCCGAGCACCGGCTCGACCGGGTGCGGCTGTTCCTCGACCCGTTCGCCGACGTCGACGACAGGACCTTCCAGGCGGCGCACTCGATATACGCGTTCAGCGGAGGCGGCTGGTGGGGACGCGGGCTCGGCGGCAGCGTGGAGAAATGGGGCGGGCTGCCCGAGGCGCACACCGACTTCATCCTCGCCATCATCGGCGAGGAGCTCGGCCTGCCGGGCACGCTGATGGTCATCCTCCTGTTCCTCGTGCTGGGCTACGCGGGCATCCGGATCGCCTGGAACACGCGCGACCCGTTCGTCCGGCTCGCGGCCACCGGCATCACCGCCTGGCTGCTCGTTCAGGCGCTGGTCAACATGGGTAGCGTCCTGGCGGTGCTGCCGATCGTCGGCGTGCCGCTGCCACTGGTCTCCTACGGAGGCTCTGCGCTCGTGCCGATGCTGATCGCGATCGGCATGCTGGTGTCCTTCGCGAAGGAGGAGCCCGGTGCGAGGGCGGCGCTCGCGGCACGACGACGCGTGCGAGCCGCGCGACGTGACCGGGGAGGAGTGACCGTCTAGTGCAGGTGGTGCTCGCCGGCGGCGGGACCGCGGGCCACGTCGAGCCCGCGCTCGCAACGGCCGATGCGCTGCGGCGGCATGATCCGGCGGTAGGGATCACGGCACTCGGGACGGCCCAGGGCCTCGAGTCCCGGCTGGTCCCCGAACGCGGGTACGACCTGGAGCTGATCCCGGCCGTGCCGCTGCCCCGCCGTCCCTCCGGCGACCTGCTCCGTCTGCCCGCCCGCCTGCGGGAGTCCGTCGTGCGGACGGCCGATGTCCTGCGCGCGCGCCGGGCCGATGTCGTCGTCGGCTTCGGCGGGTACGTGGCGCTGCCGGCGTACCTCGCCGCACGGCGGCTGCACGTGCCGATCGTCGTCCACGAGGCCAACGCTCGACCAGGGCTGGCCAACCGGATCGGAGCGCGGCTGACCCGCTTCGTCGCGGTGGCGTCACCTGCGGTCAGGCTCCCGCACGCCCAACATGTCGGCATCCCGCTGCGGCGGTCGGTCGCGGCCCTGGACCGGCCGGCGCTCCGCGCCGAGGCGCGCGCAGGCTTCGGGCTCCGCCCCGCGCAGCCGACCCTGTTGGTGTTCGGCGGCAGCCAGGGCGCGCTGCGGATCAACACCGCCGTGGGCGGTGCCGCCTCCGCGCTCGCGACCGCCGGCATCCAGGTCCTGCACGCAGTCGGCAGGGGCAACGAGGGCACGGTGCCGGCGACCGACGGCGACGCGCCCTACGTCGTCGTCCCCTACCTCGAGCGGATGGAGCTGGCCTACGCCGCGGCCGACCTGGCGCTCTGCCGGGCCGGCGCCCTCACCTGTGCGGAGCTGGCCGCCGTCGGGCTGCCCGCCGTGTACGTGCCGCTCCCGCACGGCAACGGCGAGCAGCGCCTGAACGCGGCGCCCGTGGTGGAGGCGGGGGGCGGCGTGATGGTCGACGACTCCGTCCTGACCGCAGGCTGGGTCCGCGACCACGTACCCTCCCTGATGGCGACCGGCCACCGGCTGGCCGCAATGGGAGAAGCAGCCGCTACCCTCGGCCGTCGCGACGCCGATGACCGCCTCTCGGCGATGGTCCGGCGTGCGGCGGCCGGCCCAGGCAGCAGTGGAGGAACGTGGTGATCGTCGCGCCCCCCGACAGGGTGCTCTCGGCCGACGAGCTCGGCAGGGTGCACTTCGTCGGGATCGGCGGGGCCGGCATGAGCGGGATCGCGCGGATCATGCTCGCGCGGGGCGTTCCGGTCTCCGGCAGCGACGCCAAGGACTCCAGCGTCCTGGTGGGACTGCGGGCGATCGGCGCCAGGGTCCACGTGGGCCACGCGGCCGAGCAGGTCGACGGCGCCGACACCGTGGTGGTGTCCACCGCCATCCGCGAGTCGAACGCCGAGGTCGTCGAGGCGCGCCGACGCCGGCTGCGGGTGCTGCCCCGAGCCGCTGCACTGGCGTCGGTCATGGCCGGGCGGCGCGCGGTCGCCGTCACCGGCACGCACGGCAAGACGACGACCACCTCGATGCTCACAGTCGCGCTGCAACACTGCGGCGCCGACCCGTCGTTCGCGATCGGCGGCAACCTCAACGAGTCCGGGGCCAACGCCCACAACGGCACGGGCGACGTGTTCGTCGCCGAGGCCGACGAGAGCGACGGTTCCTTCCTCGCCTACGACCCCGAGGTCGCCATCGTCACCAACGTCGAGGCCGACCACCTCGACAACTTCCACACGGTCGAGGCCTACACGAAGGCGTTCGACGCATTCGCCGCGCGCGTGACCGGCTTCCTCGTGGTGTGCGCCGACGACCCGGGCGCACGTGCGCTCGGCGAGCGGGCCCGTGCGGGTGGCATCGAGGTGCACACGTACGGCGAGGCATCCGACGCCGACGTTCGCGTGGCCGAGATCGACCTGGCCGGCTCCGGCGTGTCGTTCGAGATCGTGGCTCGCGGCCGCCGCCAGGGCCGGGTGACCCTGCGCCTGCCCGGACGCCACAACGCCCTCAACGCGACAGCCGCGTTCGCCGCCGGCGTCGGCATGGGGTTCCCCAGCGGTGAGCTGCGTGACGGCTTGGCCGGGTTCACAGGGACGCGCCGCCGGTTCGAGCTCAAGGGATATGCCGGCGGGATCTGGGTGTACGACGACTACGCACACCACCCGACGGAGGTGTCGGCCGTTCTCGCAGCGGCCCGCCCGCTCGCCGGCGACGGCCGGGTGGTCGCCGTCTTCCAACCGCACCTGTTCAGCCGCACCCGCATCTTCGCCGCGGAGTTCGGGAAGGCGCTCGGCGCCGCCGACGAGGTGATCGTCATGGACGTCTACGCCGCCCGAGAGGATCCCGAACCGGGCGTCACCGGTGCGCTCGTGGCGTCCTCGGTTCCGCTGCCGCCTGAGCTGGTCACCTTCGAGTCGTCCTGGTCCGCGGTCCCGTCGGTCACCGCCGCGCGGCTGCGGCCGGGTGACGTGGTGTTCACCTTCGGGGCCGGCGACGTCACGTTGATCGGGCCCGAGATCCTCGAGATCCTCGAACGTGAACCGGCGGGGCACCGCGCGTGAGCGGGTCGCGAACGGCGACATCCAGCCGACGGCCGGCCGTGACCGCGTCCCGGTTCACCGCCCGCCGACGTCGCGGGCGCGTACGCCGGGTGCTGGCCGTGGTGGCGGTGCTGATGGGCGTGGCCGCGGTCACCGGCGCCGTGTGGCTGGTCGGCTGGTCGAAGGTCATGGCGCTCGAGACGGTGCGGGTGGAGGGCGCCGACGGAGAACTTGCCGGCGTGGTCGAACAGGTTGCCGAGGTGCCGTTCGGCGACCCGCTGGTCCGAGTCGACAGCGATGCGATCGCGGCGCGGGTCCGCGACCTGCCGGAGCTGGCCTCGGTGTCGGTAGCGCGGTCGTGGCCACGGACGGTGGTGATCTCCGTGACTCCCCGGGTCGCTGCCGCCGCGATCACCGACGCCGACACGTGGTGGCTGGTCGACGCGTCCGGCGCCCTGTTCGGCGAGACCTCGGAGCAACCGGCGGATCTTCCCGTACTCGACGCCCCGGTCGACGCCGCTGCGGGCGCGACCCGGGCGGCCGGCGTGGCGGTCCTCGACGGGTTGCCCGCCGGTCTACGCGACCTGGTCGGCGCCGTGAGCGCCGAAAGTGAGGCCGACGTCCGGCTCGAGCTCGTCGACGGTGCCACCGTGCGGTGGGGGAGGCCGGAGCACGCCGATCGCAAGGCGGAGGTGCTGTTGGCGCTCCTGGACCAGAAGGCCTCCAGCTACGACGTGTCCGCCCCGGAGCGACCGGCGATCGTCCCCTGAGCGCACCGCTGCGATCATTCGACCATGAGCATCCCCATCGTGCCGGAACGGCACTATCCCGCGTACGACCTCGACGAGCGCGCGATGCTGACCGCGTTCCTCGACTGGCACCGCACGACGGTCCACCGGAAGGTCGCGGGCCTGTCCGACGACGACGCGTGGCGGCGGTTCGTCCCGTCGCTGACGTCGGCCGCAGGCATCGTCAAGCACCTCGGCTACGTGGAGCAGAGCTGGTTCCGGGTGCGGCTGGCGGGGGAGACCGGCCTGTGGGTGCCGTGGACAGACGAGAACCCCGACGCCGACTTCGAGCGCGCCGACGGTGACACGGTCGACGGCTTGTTGCTGGCCTACCAGGAGCAATGCGACCGGTCCCGGGCGGTGACCGCGGCGATGGAGCTCGACGACCTGGCCGCGGCGCCACGCGCGGACGGCAGTTACGCGACCCTGCGCTGGGTCCTCGTGCACATGATCGAGGAGACGGCTCGCCACAACGGCCACCTGGACCTGATCCGCGAGCTGATCGACGGCCAGACCGGCGAGTAGTCGCCGGCCGGTCGTTCCAGGTTGCCTGTTGTGAAGATCGTCGTGCAGACCTGTGCGGGGCGTTGAGCGGGGCTATTCTGCACGACGATCTTCACGGCCGCCGCGCCCTCTGGCGGGGCTGACGCCCCAGGTACGACCCGCGCTGCGTGGGGCTACGACGCGCGCGACTTCCGGTCGCCGGCCTGGGCCAGGAGAGCGTGTACATGCCGGACCATCGAGGTCGGCGTTCGCCGGACGTCCTCGGCAGTGAACCTCTCGATTTGCCAGCCGCGCCGGCGGAGGGCTCGGTCCCGCTGGCGGTCGTAGCGGCGCGCCGACTGTGTGGAATGGAACCTCAAGCCGTCTATCTCGATGCCGACCTTGGCCCTCTCGTCACCGAAGTCGAGTCGTGCGATCAGCAGGGGACCGTCCCTCACCTCGAGCTGGGGTTCGAGGTAGATGCCAGCACGGCGGAAGGCGGTGTCGGCCTCGACCTCGAGCGCTGACTCGTACTCGGGGCTGAACTCGGTCGCCACCTCGCGGAGCATGGCGATCCCTGCCCGACCGCCGAAGTCCTCTGCGGCCGCCAGGACACCCTCGATCGTGACCACTTCTCGGCGGACGACGTCGTAGAGGATTCGCTGCAATGCCACGTGGTCGACGATGCGAGCGAGATCGACGATTGTACGAGCGTCCGTCATGGTGGGAAAGCCATGAGCCTCAGAGGTGAAGCCGGTAGTCCGGCGGGACCTGGTGATCTGCAGGCCAGGTCGCTTAGTCCTCACGACATCGATAGGAACCGTGATCCAGATCCGTGGGTCGACGATCTGTGGATCGATGCCACGCAGACGCGCCGCGGTCGCGTGGCTGAACCAGGCGCGATCACCTGCGTACAGGAGTCCTGCGACGGCCCGAGTCGCGGCACGGAGCGGGGTCGTCGCCGCGATCATGACCTTAGGATGCACCGGAACCCAGAGACTCGAGGCGAGCCGGTCGGTCACCTGCCCCCTGCTCAGGCCCGCCTGGTATGCCTGCTTCCGGGTGAAGGCACCGAACTGCGACGCCGCCAGCGCGGCTAGAGCCTGGTCGGCTGTCGTGGTCATCGGGAGCCCTCGGATGGGGACAGCGCGGGGTTGCGCATGGTGTCAAAGGATGCCCGGCATGAGGCTGTGCGCGCACCGGCATACCGTGCGCACTGTGGACGACTGGCGTGCGTCCATGTGGAGCCGTGACACGCTGCCTGCCCCTGCGCTCGAGGTTGCGGACGCCGATCCGGCCGGCAGGGCAGATCAGCCAACTCGTGAAGATCGTCGTGCAGCTTGCAGCAGGCCGCCCGGCGAGGCTCGCCTGCACGACGATCTTCACAACGCGAAGCACCCAGGCAGCGGTGGCGTGGCGATGTCGATTCTCGGCTCGCTCGGCGTGTCTGCGCAGCCGGACCGGACCACGCGCCTAGCGTTCTGCACAAGCGCTCAGGTTGACATAACTATCAAGCTCAACTTGAGGGTGAGGGTCTGGGATCGGGCCCGACCTTGGCCGCACCGGCAGGGGGACGGACGAGCGAGAGGCGACGCGACGTGACTGCTCCGCAGAATTACCTCGCGGTGATCAAGGTCGTCGGTATCGGTGGCGGCGGGGTCAACGCCGTCAACCGGATGATCGAGGTCGGTCTCAAGGGCGTCGAGTTCATCGCGATCAACACCGATGCGCAAGCGCTGCTGATGAGCGATGCCGACGTGAAGCTCGACGTCGGGCGTGACCTGACCCGTGGTCTGGGCGCGGGCGCGAACCCGGACGTCGGCCGGAAGGCGTCCGAGGACCACGCCGAGGAGATCGAGGAGGTCCTCAAGGGGGCCGACATGGTCTTCGTGACGGCGGGTGAGGGCGGCGGCACCGGAACCGGGGGCGCGCCGGTCGTCGCCCGGATCGCCCGGTCGCTGGGCGCGTTGACCATCGGCGTGGTCACCAGGCCGTTCATGTTCGAGGGCAAGCGGCGCGCGGCTCAGGCCGATGCCGGCATCGAGGGTCTGCGCGAAGAGGTCGACACGCTGATCGTGATTCCCAACGACCGGCTGCTGTCGATCAGTGACCGCCAGGTCAGCGTGCTCGATGCCTTCAAGAGCGCAGACCAGGTGCTCCTGTCCGGTGTCCAGGGCATCACCGACCTCATCACCACGCCCGGCCTGATCAATCTCGACTTCGCCGACGTCAAGTCGGTCATGAGCAACGCCGGCTCGGCGCTGATGGGCATCGGCTCGGCGCGTGGCGAGGACCGCGCGGTCGCTGCCGCCGAGATGGCGATCTCCAGCCCGCTCCTGGAGCAGAGCATCGAGGGTGCGCACGGCGTGCTGCTGTCCGTCTCCGGTGGCTCCGACCTCGGCCTGTTCGAGATCAACGAGGCGGCCAACCTGGTCGCGCAGGCTGCGCACGACGAGGCCAACATCATCTTCGGTGCGGTGATCGACGACGCCCTCGGCGACGAGGTCAGGGTTACCGTGATCGCCGCCGGCTTCGACGGCGGCACGCCCAAGCGCCGCGAACTGGGAGCGCTGCGCCGGTCGATCACGATCTCGTCGGCGGGTCCGGGGGACGCAGCGCCGACCACCCACTCCGTCGACGGCGCGACGGCGGCAGCCGGTGCGCCCCAGCCCGACGTCGCCGACATGCCCACCCGTGACGACGACATGGCCACCGCATCGAGGGCGTCGCGCGAGCAGCGGCGTATCGTCCCACCGTCCGACGACGACCTCGACGTTCCCGACTTCCTCAAGTAGTGCTGCGGCACCACGAGGCAGTGGGTGCTGCCCGCTTCGCGCTGACCGACCGGTTCGGGGGTTCCAGCCGTGGGACCTACGCCGAGCTGAACCTCGGCGGACACGTCGGTGACGCGGCGGCCGATGTCACCGAGAACCGTGGACGGCTTGCGGCGCAGATCGGGTTGGCGGCCGATCACGTCGTCTACGTCAACCAGGTCCACGGAGCCGGTGTCGCGATCGTCGACGGCCCGTGGACTGGGCCCGTCCCGGAGGTCGACGCCATGGTCACGCGCGCGGTCGGGACCGGGCTGGCGGTCCTGGTGGCGGACTGCGTGCCGGTGCTGCTCGCCGATCCCGGCGCCGGGGTCGTCGGGGTCGCCCACGCCGGACGACGGGGCATGGTGGCGGGCGTGGTGCAGGCGGTCCTGGCTGCGATGCGCGAGCTCGGGGCGTCCGACGTCACCGCCCGGATCGGCCCGTCGGTGTGCGGCGGCTGCTACGAGGTGCCCGAACAGATGCGCGCCGCCGTCGCCGGGCAGGAGCCCGCCTCGTGGGCCACGACCCGCGCGGGCACCCCCGCCCTCGACGTCGCGGCCGGCGTCGCAGCCCAGCTCCTGCGTGCCGGCGTCGAGGTGCGCACGCTCGAGGGCTGCACCGTCGAGGACCCGACCCTCTACTCGTACCGCCGCGACCACACCACCGGGCGCTTCGCGGGGGTGGCGTGGCTGCCGGGGGCCGGACCCGCACCGTGACCCGCCGCGACGAGATCGCCGCAGGGCTTGCTGCCGTCACGGCACGGGTGGAGCGGGCATGCCGCTCGGCCGGACGCGACCCGGCCGAGGTCACGGTCGTCGTCGTCACCAAGACCTTTCCCGCGACCGACGTCCGGCTGCTCTCGGACCTGGGGGTGCGACACATCGGGGAGAGCCGCGACCAGGAAGCGGCGCCCAAGGCCGCGGCGTGTGCCGACCTCGGCATGACCTGGCACTTCGTCGGTCAGCTCCAGACCAACAAGGCAGGGTCGGTGGCCCGCTACGCCGACGTGGTCCACTCGGTCGACCGGGTCCGCCTGGTCGACGCGCTCGACCGCGCGGCGTGGTCGGCCGGCCGAGAGGTGCGCTGCCTGGTCCAGGTCGCGGTGGGCGACCGGTCGCAGAGCGGCGCCGGACGTGGCGGCGTGTCGGCAGCAGACGTCCCCGCGCTTGCCGACCACATCTCGGCGGCGCGCTCGCTGCGCCTGGCGGGCGTGATGGGCGTGGCGCCGCTCGGTGGCGACCCGGACGACGCGTTCACCCACCTGGCGCGGATCGCCGAGACGGTACAAAGCCGACATGCTGCGGCAACGTGGGTGTCTGCTGGGATGAGTGGTGACTTGGAGGCTGCTGTGGCACATGGCGCGACACACCTGCGTGTCGGTACGGCAATCCTCGGTGCGCGCCCTCCGGCGGGCTAGGGTCGGTGACCAAGGAGATCGACATCCGGTCGGTCCCGGCGCGACGTTCCACCACCAGTGCGGAGGACGTGGAGTATGGCCGGCGCGATGCGCAAGGTTGCGGTCTACCTCGGCCTCGTGGAGGACCAGGACCGCTACGACGACGAGTACGCCGAGAACGTCTACGACGAGTTCGGCGACGACTTCCCCGAACCGGCACCCGCCGAGGCCGACGGGCGGGGGCGCGAGCGAGAGCGTACCGCCACTGTGGCCACCCTCGCCGATCGACGGCCGGTGGCCGTGGCGAGCGCCCGACGAGTGGACTCGGCGCGGATCGTCACGCTGCACCCGCGCACCTACAACGAGGCCCGCACCCTGGGCGAGTACTTCCGCGATGGCACACCGGTGATCATGAATCTGTCCGAGATGGACGACGTCGACGCGAAGCGACTGGTCGACTTCGGTGCCGGCCTGATCTTCGGCCTACGCGGCGACATCGAGCGGGTCACCGCCAAGGTCTTCCTGCTCTCACCCGCCGATGTGACGGTGACGGCCGAGGACAAGGCCCGGATCGCCAGTGGCGGCTTCTTCAACCAGAGTTAGCGGCCGCACAGCGCGGGCAGAGCCCGAAGATCTCCACGGTATGGGTCACATCGACATAACCGTGCGCGCGTGCCACCTCGGCGGCCCACGTCTCGACGGCCGGCCGCGACACCTCGACCGCCGCTCCGCAGGAACGGCAGACCAGGTGATGGTGGTGATCGACCTCGGCGCAGCGCCGGTAGACCGCTTCGCCGGCGCTCGACCGCAGCACGTCGACGCGACCGTCGTCGGCCATGGCCTGCAGGGCGCGGTAGACCGTCGCGAGCCCGACCTGCGATCCGCGCGAACGCAGCACCTGGTGCAGGTCCTGGGCGCTGATGAAGTCGTCGACTTCGTCGAGCACATCGTTCACCGCGGCGCGCTGGCGCGTCCTGCGTGGTTCCTTGACCGGCTGCTGGCTCATCGTCGCTCTCGTCGGGCGGGCGTGCTCGGAGGTCTGACTCAGTCTAGTGGCGCGCATACAGAGGCCCGGGCGGGCGGACGCCGGGCGTCGGGTAGGTTCATCTCCCGTGGTTTCGGTCCTGGCCCAGGTGCTCTATGTGGCGTTGTGGCTGTTTTTCATCGCCATGCTGGCGCGCCTGGTGTCGGACTGGATCCAGGTCTTCGCCCGGGAATGGCAGCCGCGTGGCGTCCTTCTCGTGGTCCTGGAGGCCGTGTACACAGTGACGGATCCGCCGCTCAACCTGATCCGACGGTTCGTCCCACCCCTACGACTAGGGTCGATCGCACTCGACCTCGCCTTCATCATCCTCATCATCGTGGTCCAGATCCTGCTCTCGGTTGTGGGCTCGCTGCGGTGACGGGGTACGGTGACGTCTTGACCGCGCTCAACCCCGAGGTGACGCTATGCCGCTGACGCCCGAGGCCGTCGACAACAAGGAGTTCACGACGGTCCGCCTCCGCGAGGGTTACGACATGCAGGAGGTCGACGAGTTCCTGGACGAGATCGCGGCCGAGCTCTCGCGCATGCACCGCGAGAACGAGGAGTTGCGCGACAAGCTCTCGGCCGTGACGCAGGGCGGTGGACTCGTGTCCGCCGCCGACACGGTCGCTGGTCCCCAGCGCCAGGCCGAGGGGCCGAAGCCTCCGCCGCCGGCACCGCCGGTGCCGCCCATGGGTGCCACGACCAGCCCGCCGACCGAGGCAGCGGCCAAGGTGCTCGCGCTCGCCCAGAAGACCGCCGACGAGCTGGTCGCCGACTCGAAGCTGGAGGCCGACCGCCTGCTCGCCGACGCCCGCCAGCGCGCCGACAATATCGACTCCGAGAGCTCGGCCAAGGTCTCCAAGATCGAGAACGACGCCCAGGGCCGTGCCGACGCATTGGAGCGCGAGGCCCAGCAGCGCCACGAGCAGGTGGTCGGCAAGCTCGAGTCCGAGCGCGAGCACCTCGACAGCCAGGTCCAGAACCTCAAGGCCTTCGAGCGCGAGTACCGCAGCCGGCTGAAGGCCTACCTGGAGAGCGAGCTGCGCAAGCTCGAGACCTCCGGCGTGTCCGACGGCGCGGTCACGGCGCCGCCGAACGAGAACGCAGCCGGGTCGCTCGCGACGACCGGTGCCGCCACCACGTCTGGCTCATTGCGTTCGGTGGCGAGCCTTCTGGACGACGACCAGCGCTGACCGGAGCGGCGCCGCGCCCCTCGGGCGGGGCGCCGCCTGCGCGCCGTCCTCACGCCGCGCGAGGGTCGCGGCGGATGCGGAAGACCAGGCCCAGCTGGCCGTCGGCGTGCTCGTGCCCATCGGACAGCGCGTCGAGGTCGTCGTGCACGCTCGTGGCGAGCACCTCGTCGGCGACGGTAGCGGCGTGTTCGCGAAGGGCGGCGGCGAGCTCGCCGCCGGCCTGCCAGGCGAGCTCGATCCGGTCGGACACGTCGTATCCGGCGGCCTTGCGGGCTTCCTGCACCAGCCGGGTCACCTCGCGAGCGAGTCCCGCACGTACCAGCGCCGGTGTGAGGTGCAGGTCGATCGCGACGGTCTCGCCCTCGCGCGCCACTGCCCAGCCCTCCTGCGGGGTCTCGGTGAGGACGACGTCCTCCGGGCCGAGGGCGACCTCGCCGAGCCCCTCGACCTCCACCGTCGCCGTGCCCGCGGTCTTCAGGCCGGCAGCCAGGGCAGAGGCGTTGGCGGCGGCCACCGCCGCGGCCACTCGAGGAGTGTCCTTCGCGAAGCGCCTGCCCAGCGACCGGAAGTTGGCCTTGGCTGTGACGTCGACCAGCTCGCCGGCCGACGCGCCCAAGGAGGCCACCTCGGCGACGTTGAGCTCGTCGGCGACCTCGGCCCGCAGTTCCGGCAGCAGGTCGTCCCAACCGCGTGCCCCGACAAGGGCCCTGGCCAGCGGTTGGCGGGTACGCACCCCCGACTCCGCGCGGGCGGCCCGTCCCAGCTCGACCAGCCGCCGGGTCAGCGACACCTGGGCGGCCAGGTCGTCGTCGATCGCGGACTCGTCGGCCTGCGGCCAGGACGCCATGTGCACCGACTCCGGCGCGTCGGGCGTCACCGTGCGGACGAGGTCCTGCCAGATCCGCTCCGTCGCGAACGGGATCATCGGAGCCAGCAGCCGGGTGAGGACTTCGACACACTCATGGAGGGTGGCCAGGGCGGCGGGATCGCCGTGCCAGAACCGCCGCCGTGACCGGCGCACGTACCAGTTCGACAGGTCGTCGACGAATGCGGTCAGCCGGGCACCCGCGCGCTGGGTGTCGAAGCCGTCCATCGCAGCGTCGACGTCGCGCACGAGCCGGTTCAGCTCGGACAACACCCAGCGGTCGAGGACCGGCCGGTCCGCCGCGTCCGGTGCACCGTGCGCCGGTGCCCAGTCGCTGGTCCGGCCGTAGAGGGACTGGAACGACGCCGTGTTCCAGTAGGTCAGCAGGACCTTGCGGACACCCTCCTGGATGGTCGTGTGCCCGACGCGCCGCGGCAGCCAGGGCGAGCCGCTGGCGAGCATGAACCACCGCACCGCGTCCGCCCCGTGCCGGTCCATCAGCGGCAACGGCTCCAGGATGTTGCCCAGATGCTTGCTCATGCGCCGGCCGTCGTCGGCGAGGATCAGCCCGAGGCAGAGCACGTTCTCGTACGACGACCTGTCGAACATCAGCGTCCCGACGGCCATCAGCGTGTAGAACCAGCCACGGGTCTGGTCGAGTCCCTCGCAGATGAACTGGGCCGGGTAGGAGGCTTGGAAGGCGTCGGCGCTGTCCGGCGCGTACGGGTAACCCCACTGCGCGAACGGCATCGAGCCGGAGTCGTACCAGGCGTCGATGACGTGCGGTTCACGGCGCATGGTGCCGTCGCCATCCGGGCAGGCGAACGTGACGTCGTCGACGTATGGGCGGTGCGGGTCCAGATCGGACAGGTCCGCACCCGCGAGTCGGGACAGTTCGGCGAGTGATCCCACGCAGACCAGATGGGAGGCCTCGGTCTCACACCGCCAGACAGGTAGTGGAGTTCCCCAGTAACGGCTGCGGGACAGCGCCCAGTCGACGTTGTTGCGCAGCCACTCGCCGTAACGTCCCCACTTGATCGTCTCGGGATACCAAGTCGTGCGCTCGTTCTCCCGGAGCAACGCATCCTTGATGGCTGTCGTTCGGATGTACCAGGAGGGCTGGGCGTAGTAGAGGAGCGGTGTGTGGCAGCGCCAGCAGTGCGGGTACGCGTGTTCGTACCCGGTGTGGCGGAACAGGACGCCGCGCGCGTCGAGGTCCTTGACCAGCGCGGCGTCGGCGTGTTTGAAGAACTGCCCGCCGACCATGGGGACGTCGTCGTCGAATCGCCCGTCCGGCCGGATCGGGTTGACGACCGGCAAGCCGTACCGCTTGCCGATGCGCATGTCGTCGGCGCCGAAGGCGGGCGCCTCATGGACCAGGCCGGTTCCGTCCTCTGTGGTGACGTACTCGTCGACGACGACGTAGTGGGCGTCGGGGATGTCGACCAGGTCGAACGGCCGCGCGTACGCCCAGCGCTCCATCTCGGTGCCCGCGAAGCGCTCGACGACCGTCCAGCCCTCGCCCAGAGCGGAGTCGAGCAGCGGCTCGGCCACGACCAGTGTCTCGATGTCGTCCGTGGCGGCGACGTAGGTGACCTCTGGATGCACCGCCACAGCCGTGTTGGAGACGAGCGTCCACGGGGTCGTCGTCCACACCAGGAGGGCAGCGCGGTCGGCCAGCGGCCCGGAGGTCAACGGCAGACGGACGAAGACCGACGGGTCGACGACCGTCTCGTACCCCTGGGCCAGCTCGTGGTCGGACAGGCTGGTCCCGCATCGGGGGCAGTACGGCGCGACTCGGTGGTCCTCGACGAGCAGGCCCTTGTCGAAGACCTGCTTGAGCGACCACCAGACGCTCTGGACGTACGCGGGGTCCATCGTCCAGTACGCCTCGGCGGTGTCGACCCAGTACCCCATCCGCTCGGTCATGGCCTCGAACGCATCGACGTGTCGCCCGACGGACTCGCGGCACTTGGCGTTGAACTCGGCGACGCCGTACGCCTCGATGTCACCCTTGCCGGAGAAGCCGAGTTCTCTCTCGACGGCGATCTCGACCGGAAGCCCGTGACAGTCCCAGCCGGCCTTTCGCGGGACGTCGTAGCCCTTCATGGTCCGGTACCGGGGGAAGACATCCTTGAAGACCCTCGCTTCGACGTGGTGCGTTCCGGGCATGCCGTTGGCGGTCGGTGGGCCCTCGTAGAACGTCCACCGGGGGCGACCCTCACTGGCCTTCAGGGTGCGGGCGAACGTGTCGTGCTCTCGCCAGAACGCGAGGATCTCGCGCTCCATGGCGGGCAGGTCGACCTGGGTCGGCACCGTGCGGTACAGCGGCGTGTCCATGGCCTCGGGGGTCCTCCGTCGCGGGGCGGTCGTCGACGGAGGGACGAGCTCTCCCGGCTTCGACCGGGAGGTGGCCCGCGGTACCACCCTCCTTGGCCGCCTCACGGCAGCCCACTTCGTTTCCCTGCGGCCGGGTCTACTCGGGCGCTGTGCCCTTTCTTCCGGCGGCTCCGGGGTGATCTTCGTCACGGTTCGGGCCCCCGGGCTCGCACCTTCCCCGGGTCGCTGGTGGCCGTCAGCCGGACTACTCGTCCCCATCGACGCCTCGTCGCGGTGCCCAGTGTAGGGCCATGGCCGTGGTCGGGGAGACTGCATTGTCGTGGCGTCGATTCGCGTGACCGTCCGCGTCCGGCCGGGCGCGTCGCGGACCCGCGTCGGGGGAGAGCACGCCGGTGCCCTGGTGATCGCTGTGACGGCGCCGGCCGTGGACGGCCGGGCCACCGAGGCAGCGCTGCGGGCGTTGGCCGACGCTCTCGGGCTTCGGCGCAGACATGTGGCCCTGGTCAGTGGTGCGAACAGCCGCACGAAGGTCGTCGAGGTGTCCGGGCCCGACGACGTCGAGGCCGGTGTCATGCAGCTGCGCTCGGCGGGGAGAATTGAAGCCTAGGCCGTGGGGACCTATCCTCACGGGACCTCAGCGATCACCGACGGCAGGGGGCCGGGTCATGTCCGAGAGCGGCAAGGGCATCACCGGACGCGTGCGCCGCGCCGTGGCCGGGGCGACGTCGGCTGCCCGGTCGGTCACCGGGTCGAGTGGGCGAGCCGCCTCACCGCAGGCCGCCACTAAGGCGACCGGGACGACGTCCAAGGCGACCCCTGCCGCAAAGGCTGCTTCGGGCAGGAAGAACACGGCCAGGAAGAAGGCGGCGCCGGCCAAGAAGAGCACCGCCACGAAGAAAGCGACTCCCGCCGCGAAGGCCACGCCAACCAAGAAGGCGGCTCCGGCCAAAAAGGCCGCTGCGAAGGCGGCTCCGGTCAAGAAGGCCGCTGCGAAGGCGGCTCCGGCCAAGAAGGCCGCTGCGAAGGCGGCTCCGGCCAAGAAGGCCGCGACGAGGAAGGCGGCCGCGCGCAAGGCGGCTCCGGCCAAGAAGGCCGCGACGAGGAAGGCGGCCGCGCGCAAGGCGGCGCCGGAGGCCCTCGTCGTCCGTGCGGACGAGCGCCCGTGGACCGCGGCCGAACTGGCGGAGGTACGCCACCTGCTCGAGGCCGAGGCTGCCCGACTGCGCGAGGAGATCAGCGACGCGGAGACCGACATCGCCGACATGCTCCGCGACAGTGCTGACGCCGGCGGCGAGGACCAGGCCGACACCGGCTCGAAGACGTTCGAGCGCGAGCACGAGATGTCGCTCGCGGCGAGCCACCGCGACATCCTCGGCCAGACCGAGCGTGCCCTGGCCCGCATCGACGACGGCACCTACGGCGTCTGCGAGAGCTGCGGCAATCCGATCGGCAAGGCGCGGCTGCAGGCCTTTCCCCGTGCGACACTGTGCATGACATGCAAGCAACGGGAGGAACGTCGCTGACAGGCGACGCCGAACAGAGCACCGCGGGAGGGCGCCGCCGGGTCGGCGTCCTCCTCGCTGTCGCGGCCCTGGTCTTCACTCTCGACCAGGCCGCCAAGGTCATGGCTGTGGCGTGGCTGCGTGACGGGCAGGTCGTCGAGGTGGTCGACGGCATCCTGCGCTTGCGCCTGGTACGCAATCCCGGTGCCGCCTTCAGTTTTGCGACGGACCTGACCATCGTCCTGACGGCCGTGGCGGCGACTGTCGTCGTGGTGATCCTGCGGCTGAGCCGTCGGCTGACCAGCACCGCCTGGGCGGTGGCGCTCGGCGGGCTGCTCGGCGGTGCGTTGGGCAACTTGACCGACCGGATCTTCCGGGAACCCGCACCGTTTCGGGGGCACGTGATCGACTTCCTGGAGCTTCCGAACTGGCCGGTGTTCAACCTGGCCGACTCCGCAATCGTCGGGTCGGCAGTGCTCGTCGCCTGGCTCAGCCTGCGCGGCATCACCTACGACGGACCGCGCGGGCCCGATGACCGGTCCGACGACGGGTCGGGGGGGCCACAGCGGGTGGAGCCGTGACAGACCGCCGGAGCCTTCCGGTTCCGGACGGCCTGGAGGGCGAGCGCCTCGACGCCGCCTTGGCGCGGATGTTCGGGTTCTCCCGCAGCCGTGCCGCCGACCTGGTGGCGCACGGCCACGTGCACCTCGACGGCAGTGCGCCGGTGAAGTCCGACCGGGTCCGAGCGGGCGCGTGGCTCGAGATCGACCTCCCGGGCTCCCCGGGTCCGCTCACGATAGTGCCCGAGCACGTCGAAGGCATGAGCATCGTGCACGACGACGACGACATCGTCGTGGTCGACAAGCCTGTGGGGGTAGCGGCGCATCCGAGTCCCGGGTGGTCGGGCTCGACCGTCGTGGCCGGCCTCGCGGGCGCGGGGTTCCGCGTGTCGACCAGCGGTGCGGCCGAACGGCAGGGAGTCGTCCACCGCCTCGACGTCGGCACCAGCGGTCTGATGGTCGTGGCCAAGTCGGAGCGGGCCTACACGGTGCTCAAGCGCCAGTTCAGGCTGCGTACCGTCGACAAGGTCTACCACGCGCTCGTGCAGGGCCATCCCGACCCGACCCGCGGCACGGTCGACGCGCCGATCGACCGGCACCCGACCCACGACGCACGCTGGGCCGTCGTCGCCGGAGGGCGGCCGAGCATCACCCACTACGACACCCTCGAAGCCTTCCCGGCCGCCAGCCTGCTCGAGATCCACCTCGAGACCGGGCGCACCCATCAGATCCGCGTGCACATGAGCGCATTACGGCATCCGTGCGTCGGCGACCTCGCCTACGGGGCGGACCCCACGCTGGCGGCCCGACTCGGCTTGCAGCGGCAGTGGCTGCACGCGGTCCGGCTCGGGTTCGAGCATCCAGGGACGGGCGAGCACGTCGAGTTCGCGTCGCCGTACCCGGCCGACCTGCAGCGCGCGCTGGACCGGCTGAGGGATCTCAGCTAGCCGAGGACAGCACGAAGGTGCCGCAGGATCGCCGACCGTGGACATGCTCGGGCGGTCGTCCTGGGGGTAGTCGCCTCGCCGCGCTGCGGTCTCGTGATGCGAGACGGCGGTCCCCGAGGGCTGGACGCCTCCGGATGGTTGTCCCTAGAGTCCTGCCTCGTGCGACAGGCGTATTTCGCGTTTGCGGTGCCGGCCCGGGTGGCCGGCGGCGTCCACGCGACCTGACGCAGCATCCACCCGAGTCGGCACGAGGCTTCAGGCATCGCCTGGGGCCTCTCGTCATGAGAGCGGCCGACTCGGGCGGGCACCCGGTGCCGGCCCCGGCACCGAGGAGCACCCGTGACCACCGCACCCGAGCAGCAGGCGATCTCCGTCCACCGCACCGTGAGCGTCGGAACCCAGGTGATCGGCGGGACGCGACTGCCTGTCCTCGCCGGTCCACGCCGCGGTGCCGACATCGTCCATGTCAGCCTCCGCCGTCACCACGGCGCCGCTAGCGCAGAGGGGGAACTCGCCAGGATCAGGGGCGCCACCGCCGTCCCGCTGCTGGTCGAACCGTTCTCCGCCGACGACCTACCGGCCGTCGGCCGGTACGCCGACGGTGTCGTGGTCGGCGGCGCGTGGATGCAGGACTTCCGCCTTCTCGCGGCGGTGGGACGCACCGGCCTGCCGGTCGTCCTCCACCGCGGTCCGCACTGCACCGTGGACGAGTGGCTCTCCTCGGTCGAGTACGTGGTCGCCGAGGGCAACGACGCCGTCGTGCTGTGCGAGGGCGGCAGCCGACGTTCCTGGGGCGGGCGGACCACCCTGGACCTCGCGTTGGTCACCGAGGTGCGCGACCGCTCCGGTCTGCCTGTGGTCGTCGACGTCGGTGACACGCCGTGGTTGGCTGGCGCGGCCGCGGCGGCCGGAGCGGACGGCGTCTGGCTGGCCGAGGACGCCGCCGCCGAGGACGTCGCGTCGGCCCTCGACGCGACGACGACCCTCACCCCGGTGGTCCGCCGGGTCAACCCGCAGTCCCTTCGCGGCTGCCGGGAGGCGATCGACCGGGTCGACGCGGCGCTCGCCTCGCTGCTCGAGTACCGGGTCGCGCTTGCGAGCGAGGTCCAGCGGCACAAGCCGGTGGCCGGCTACGCGGGCCGCGACCGTGCCCGTGAGGCGGAGATCGTGCACGCCATGGCGCACCGGGCGCCGTCAGTGCCCCGCCGGCAGCTCTCGAAGATCATGGACGCGGTGATCACCGCAGGGTTGGACGCGGCCGAGGGCGCTGGAGCGGACGGCCCTCCGGTGTGGCGCATCTGACCTACGCCCGTCGCGACAGGTTGCGCGTTCCGCCGTGTGATCGCCACGCGCCGTTCACCCGGTCGGTCGAGTCTGGTCGCGCTCAGCGCCGACGTCTCGACCGAACGGAGACAGTGATGACTCACGGCTACGCCCACCCGCACGTGCACGACGACCAGCCGGCTCCGGACGGGGCGACCGACCTGACCGTTCCCGACGGAGAGCTCGAGCCGGGGGCGCTCTCACGGCGCCAGATGCTTCGGAACGCCGGACTGCTCGGCGCCGGCGCCGCAGCGGCCAGTGGGCTGGGCGGAACCGCCACCTCGGCGGCGGCGCCAGCGCAGCAGCCGACCAGCGCCGGCGTCCGTTGGCTGGCCGGTGACCACCACATCCACACCCAGTACAGCGGCGACGCGATCTACCGGGTGATCGACGAGGTCCGGCACGGCCGGGCATACGGGCTGGACTGGATGGTCATCACCGACCACGGCGGCGCACAGCATGCGCGCATCGGCGTCGAGAGGGTGAACCCGGACATCCGGGCCGCCCGGAATGCACTCCCGGACGTGCTGGTGTTCCACGGCCTCGAGTGGAACATCCCGGGCGCAGAGCACGCCACGGTGTTCGTCCATCCCTGCGACCGGGAGGTCAGCGTCCTCAAGCAGTTCGAGAACGACTACGACGGCTCGGTCGTCGGCGCCGGTGCGGGCACGCCGCACAACGAGGCGCTGGCGATAGCCGGGCTGACCTTCCTCGCCGACGCCGTACGGACGCGACAGGTGACCGATGCCATCTTTCTCGCCAACCACCCGGCCCGCCGGGGCGTCGACTCGCCTCACGAGATCAGGGGCTGGCGCGACGCGGCACCGACCATCGCGGTCGGCTTCGAGGGCGCCCCCGGACATCAAGCGGCCGGAATCCCGCAGCCGCCGGGCCTGGGCAGCGGCCGAGGCTTCTACGCGGGCGGGCCCGGCCCCGACTCGTTCCCGGGTTACCCAACCGAGAGCTACCGGACCTGGGGCGGCTTCGACTGGATGACGGCGACGGTCGGCGGCCTCTGGGACAGCCTGCTGGCCGAGGGCAAGCCGTGGTGGATTAGTGCCAACTCCGACGCGCACTTCGTCTATCTCGACACCGCCGTGCGCGGCCTGGGCAGCGACTTCAACGCCAACGGGTTCTACCAGGATCCCGTCCACGGTACGGAGCCGAACACGGGGGCAGGAGACTTCTGGCCCGGTTACTACAGCCGAACCCACGTCGGCGCGAGGAAGGTCGACTACGCAGGGGTCATGGACGGCCTGCGGGCCGGGCGGGTCTGGGTCGACCACGGCAACCTGGTCGAGGCACTCGACGTTCGCGCCAGGATCCGAGGTGACAAGCGCGGCGTTCCGCTCGGCGGCGTCCTGCGGGTGCGCCGCGGCCAGCAGGCAGAGCTGGACATCGTCATCGACCCCGCGGTGCTGCCGAACTGGGCGCAGTTCGTCCCGCAGCTGGCCCGCATCGACGTCGTCCGCGGGGCGGTCACGGGTCCGGCGGCCGACAGAGACTCGTTCAGCGCACCGGGCACCAGCGTCGTCGAGTCCTTCGACGTGTCCGGCCGGACCGGGCGGATCAGGCTGACCTACCGGCTCGGCAGCGTCGAGGAGCCGTTCTACGTGCGGCTGCGGGGGACCGATGGCAACCGGTCCGCGGTCGGCCCTCGCGGCGCCGCCGTCGACCCCCACGGCCCGGCGGTCGACGTGCTCGGCGACGCCGACCCGTGGGTCGACCTGTGGCTCTATACCAACCCGATCTGGGTGCTGCCGGGCTGACCGAGCCGGCCCTGGGTGCGAGCGCGACACGTGCGGGTGCATCGCCGCCGACGGACTCGGCGGTTCTGCGCGGACTGTCGGTGGAGCACTCCTAGAATCGGGCCGAACCCGTCCGCCGAGGAGGCCTCCGCGTCGTGCCCGAAACGTCCAGTCCCGACGCGAGCTTCGTGCACCTGCACGTGCACACCGAGTACTCCATGCTCGACGGGGCGGCCCGGCTCGACGACCTGTTCGCCGAGACGGCGAGGCAAGCGATGCCGGCGCTGGCGATGACCGACCACGGCAACGTGTTCGGCGCGTACGAGTTCTATGCGAAGGCCGGCCGTCACGGCATCAAGCCGATCATCGGCATCGAGGCCTACCTGACGCCGGGCACCTCCAGGTTCGACAAGACGCGGGTCCGATGGGGCAGCGGCCACGAGGACGACGTCTCCGGCGGCGGCGCCTATACCCACCTGACGTTGCTGGCCGAGAACACCGGCGGTATGCACAACCTGTTCCGGCTCTCGTCGTTGGCGTCTCTGGAGGGCTTCTACTTCAAGCCTCGGATGGACCGCGAGCTCCTGCAGACCTACTCCGGCGGGCTGATCGCCACCACCGGATGTCCTGGCGGCGAGGTCCCGACCCTGTTGCGGCTGGGCCGGTACGCCGACGCCCGCGCCGCCGCGGCCGAGTTCCGCGACATCTTCGGCGCCGACAACTACTTCGTCGAGCTGATGGACCACGGCCTGCCGATCGAGCGGCGAGTCCGAGAAGACCTCCTGCGGCTGGCCCGCGACCTGCGGATCCCACTCGTGGCCACCAACGACCTCCACTACACCTACCCGGGCGACCGGGAGGCGCATGCCGTCCTGCTGTGCGTGCAGTCCGGCTCGACGCTGGCCGATCCCACGCGGTTCAGGTTCGAGGCCGACGACTTCTACCTGAAGTCACCGGCCGAGATGCGCGCCACCTGGTCCGAGCTGCCCGAGGCCTGCGACAACACCCTGCGCATCGCGGAACGGTGCGACGTCCGCTTCGCCGAGGGCGCCAACTTCATGCCGCGGTTCCCGGTGCCCGACGGCGAGGACGAGACCTCCTGGTTCGTCAAGGAGGTCGAGCGCGGCCTGCAGGTCCGGTATCCGACCGGCGTGCCCGACGACGTCCGCCGGCAGGCGGTGTACGAGACCGAGGTCGTCTGCGACAAGGGATACCCCGGGTACTTCCTCGTGGTCGCCGACTTCATCAACTGGGCAAAGAACGAGGGCATCCGGGTCGGCCCCGGACGCGGGTCGGCCGCCGGCGCGATCGTCGCCTATGCGCTGGGCATCACCGACCTCGACCCCCTCGTGCACGGCCTGGTCTTCGAGCGGTTCCTCAACCCCGAACGCGCGTCGATGCCCGACATCGACATCGACTTCGACGAGCGCCGCCGTGGTGACGTCATCCGCTACGTCACCGAGAAGTACGGCGCCGACCGGGTGGCTCAGATCGTCACCTACGGCACGATCAAGGCCAAGCAGGCGGTCAAGGACGCGTCGCGGGTGCTCGGGTTCCCGTTCGCGATGGGCGAGCGGATCACCAAGGCGATGCCCCCCTCGGTCATGGGCAAGGACATCTCGCTGTCGGGCATCTTCGACGCCGAGGACAAGCGGCACGCCGAGGCGGTGGAGTTCCGCGAGCTCTACGGCTCCGACCAGGAGGTCGCGAGGGTCGTCGACACGGCCAAGGGCCTCGAGAATCTCAAGCGTCAATGGGGCGTCCATGCTGCGGGCGTGATCATGTCCTCGCAGCCGCTCATCGACCACATCCCGATCATGAAACGCGAGCAGGACGGCGCGATCATCACGCAGTTCGACTACCCGACCTGCGAGGCGCTCGGCCTGGTCAAGATGGACTTCCTCGGCCTGCGCAACCTCACCGTTCTCGACGACGCCTGCCGGAACATCGTGCGCAACGGAAAGGAGCGCGTCGAGCTCGAAACACTCACGCTCGACGATCCCGCCACCTACGAGTTGCTCTCCCGCGGCGACACGCTGGGTGTGTTCCAGCTCGACGGCGGCCCCATGCGGTCGCTGCTGCGGCTGCTGAAGCCCGACAGCTTCGAGGACATCTCCGCAGTCGGTGCTCTGTACCGGCCGGGGCCGATGGGCGCCCAGTCGCACACCAACTACGCGCTGCGCAAGAACGGCAAGCAGGCGATCACCGCGATACACCCGGAGCTGGCCGAGCCGCTGGCCGAGATCCTCGACGAGACCTACGGGCTGATCGTCTACCAGGAGCAGGTGCTCTCGATCGCGCAGAAGGTGGCCGGGTACACCCTCGGCAAAGCCGACCTGCTGCGCCGGGCGATGGGCAAGAAGAAGCGCGAAGTGCTCGACGCCGAGTTCGTCGGCTTCTCCGACGGGATGAAAGCCGCGGGGTTCTCGCCGGCCGCGATCAAGACCCTCTGGGACATCCTGGTCCCGTTCTCCGACTATGCCTTCAACAAGGCCCACAGTGCCGCCTACGGGCTGGTGTCGTACTGGACGGCGTACCTCAAGGCCAACTATCCCGCCGAATACATGGCGGCCCTGCTCACCAGTGTCCGTGACGACAAGGACAAGACCGCCGTCTACCTGGCCGAGTGCCGCCGCATGGGCATCAAGGTGCTGCCGCCCGATGTCAACGAGTCCGAGGGCGACTTCACCCCGGTCGGCACCGACGTCCGGTTCGGCCTCGCGGCCATCCGCAACGTCGGCGGCACCGTGGTCGAGGGCATCGTCTCCGCACGGGCCGCCGACGGCCGCTACGAGTCCTTCCCCGACTTCATGGACAAGGTCCCGGTCGTCGTGTGCAACAAACGGGTCGTGGAGTCGCTGGTCAAGGCCGGCGCCTTCGACTCCCTCGGCTACTCACGCCGGTCCCTGGCAGCCATCGGCGAGGACACCGTCGACGCGGTCATCTCGCTCAAGCGGAACGAGGCGATCGGGCAGTTCGACCTGTTCGGTGGCGCCGACGGACACCATCAGGGCCTCGTGGTGGCGGTCCCCGACCTCGCCGAGTGGGACAAGCAGGTCAAGCTGGGCTTCGAACGCGAGATGCTGGGCCTCTACGTCTCCGACCACCCACTGCTCGGCCTCGAGCACGTACTCGCGCGGGTCACCGACCGCACGATCGCATCCCTGGCCGACGAGGAGGAGGCGCCACCGGGCATCACGGTCACCATCGGCGGCCTCGTCACCGGGCTGCAGCGCAAGGTCACCCGGCGTGGCGACACCTGGGCCATCGCCACCGTCGAGGATCTCGAGGGCTCCGTCGACGTCATGCTGTTCCCCGCCACCTACCAGCAGCATGCGCTCCAGCTCGCCGAGGACACTGTCATCGTGGTCAAGGGCCGGCTCGATCGGCGCGACGACGCACCTCAACTGATCGCCAGCGACCTCACCCTCCCCGACCTGTCCGAGGCCCCCGCCGGTCCCATCGTGGTCACCGTTGCCGCGGCACGGTGCACGCCGCCGCTGGTCGAGCGGCTCAAGGACGTGCTCGCCACACATCCGGGGGTCACCGAGGTCCACCTGCGGTTGCAGACCGGCGGCCGCACGACGGTGATGCGCCTCGACGACGGCCTGCGGGTCACGCCGTCGACGGCGCTGATGGGCGACCTGAAGGCACTGCTCGGCCCGACGTGCCTGGGGTGAGCGAACCGGCGCCCGGCGCCGGGCCCCACGGTTCCGGTCCCTCGACGACGCGCGTCGTCGCAGAGATTGTGCTGGTCTCGGTAGCGGTGGGCCTTGCGGCCGGGCTCGTGTGGTGGTTGGTCGCGCCGGAGGTGCTGGTCGGCGTCCGGGGCGAGAGCGCTGTGCTGATCCCTGCGCACGCCCGCGGCCTGTTCGGCGTCGACGTGGCGTTCGGTGCCGTCGGCGCCGGCGCGGGACTGCTGCTCGGCGCGCTGATGGTCAACCGTCACCGCGGGCGCCCGACGGCCGTGTTGGCCGGTCTGGTACTCGGCGGTGTGGCGGGCTCCCTGGTCGCCTGGCAGGTCGGATCGGCGCTGGGGCCGGGTGCGCTCGGCGAGCGGACCGACGGACTAGCCGACGGCGCCACCCTGGCGATTCCGCTCGACCTCCAGGCCACCGGGGTGGTGCTGTTCTGGCCGATCATGGCCGTCGTCGCCGCGCTCGTCCTCGCGGCCCTGACCCCCGGCGTCCCGCCCCGGCACCGGTCCCGTGGCGAGGCGCTCAGCCCTGGCGAGCAATCCGAGCCGTGGTCGCCCCGGTGAGTCTGATCAGGTCGGTCGGCGCGAGACCGACGTCGAGTCCGCGGCGACCGGCGCACACGTAGACGGTCGCGAACTCGACCGCGCTCGCGTCGACGACCGTGGGCAGCCGCCGGCGTTGTCCGATCGGGCTGATACCGCCGACGACGTACCCGGTGGCCCGTTCGGCGGCGGCCGAGGCGGCCATACCCGCGCGCTTGCCGCCGGTGGCCGTGGCGAGCGCCTTGAGGTCGAGCGACCCGACGACCGGCACCACCGCGACCACCAGCCGTCCGTCGACGTCGGCCAGCAGCGTCTTGAAGACGCGCTCGGCGCTCACGCCGATCGCCTGCGCCGCCTCGAGACCGTACGACGGCGCGGCCGGATCGTGCTGGAAGCGGTGCACGGTGTACGAGACCCCGGCCCGGCTCAACGCCGTGGTGGCCGGCGTCCCACCCCCATTCTGGACACTCACCCCGGACATCCTGCCCCACGCTGTCACCGCTCGGCGGTCTGATGCTCGATCAGGCTGGACGTGCTGGGCGCTCGTACCCGGGCGTCTTGGCATGCGGGCGGCCGATCCGAGGGTCGGGACGCCGACCTAGACTCGACCGGGTGATGCGCCGTATCGACCTCCGCGGTCTCCGCGCCGCTGGCGACGGCCTCGACTACCGCGCGCTCGTGCCGAGAGCGCCCGTCGACGTCGACACGGCCCTTGACGGGGTCCGGGCGATCTGCGACGACGTGCGCCGCCGCGGCGCCGCCGCCGTACGCGAGTACACGGCCCGCTTCGACGGGGTCGAGGTGGCCGACGTACGGGTTCCCGCTGCGGCCCTGGGCGGCGCGCTGGCCGATCTCGACCCGGCCGTGCGGGCGGCGTTGGAGGAGTCGATCGCCCGCGCCCGCCGCGTCCACGCCGAGCAGAGAAGATCCGAGGCCACGACCACCGTGGTCGACGGCGGCACGGTCACGCAGCGGTGGGTGCCGGTCGATCGGGTGGGACTGTACGTGCCCGGCGGGCTGGCCGTGTACCCGAGCAGTGTCGTGATGAACGTCGTGCCGGCGCAGGTCGCGGGCGTCGGCGGGCTGGCCGTCGCAAGTCCACCTCAGCGCGACCACGGCGGGCTCCCACATCCCGCGATCCTCGCGGCCTGCGCCCTGCTCGGCGTCGACGAGGTGTACGCGGTGGGTGGAGCGCAGGCGGTGGCGATGTTCGCGTACGGCCTGCGCGAGGGCGAGGACGTCGTATGCCCGCAGGTCGACCTCGTGACCGGGCCGGGCAACGTCTACGTCGCCGCGGCGAAGCGACTCGTACGAGGGACCGTCGGCATCGACGCGGAAGCGGGTCCCACCGAGATCGCCATCCTCGCCGACGACACCGCCGACCCCGTCCACGTCGCCGCCGACCTGCTCAGCCAGGCCGAGCACGACCCGTCGGCGGCCAGTGTCCTCGTCACCGACAGCGAGGCACTCGCCGACAAGGTGGGCCACGAGCTCGGGACCCAGGTAGCGGCGACCAAGCACGTCGACCGGGTGCGTGCCGCGCTGACCGGCGAGCAGTCCGGCGTCGTCCTGGTGGACGACCTCGACCAGGGCATCGCGGTGGTCGACGCCTACGCCGCGGAACACCTCGAGATCCACACCACCGACGCCGCGGCTGTCGCCGACCGGATTCGGCACGCGGGTGCCGTCTTCGTCGGACAGTGGTCGCCGGTGAGCCTCGGCGACTACGCAGCCGGCTCGAACCACGTCCTGCCGACCGGCGGGTCGGCCCGGCACTCCAGCGGGCTGTCGGTGCAGTCGTTCCTGCGAGCAGTCCAGGTGGTCGAGTACGACCGCGCGGCGCTGCGACAGGTCGCCGATCATGTCGTGACGCTGGCCGCGGTCGAAGATCTGCCTGCGCACGGCGCGGCCGTCCGCGCCAGGTTCCGGTGATGGGCGGCACGCTGCCACTGCGCGACGACCTGCAGGGCTTGGCACCCTATGGCGCGCCGATGCTCGACGTGCCGGTCCGGCTCAACGTCAACGAGAACCCCTACCCGCCGTCGGCCGGCCTCGTCGCCGATGCGGCTGCCGCGGTCGGCGAGGCGGTCCGTGGGCTCAACCGATACCCGGACCGCGACGCTGTGGACCTGCGCCGGGAGCTGGCGGCCTACCTCGGCCACGGGCTGGACGCGTCCCGGGTGTGGGCGGCCAACGGGTCCAACGAGGTCATGCTCCAGCTGCTCCAGGCCTTCGGCGGGCCGGGACGCTCGGCGCTGTCGTTCGCGCCGACCTACTCCATGTACCCGCAGTACGCGCGCGACACGGCCACGTCTTGGGTGGTGGGTCGACGTCGGGACGACTTCGCCGTCGACCCCGACCACGCGCTCGACCAGGTGCGCCGGCACGAGCCGAGCGTGATCCTGCTCGCGTCGCCGAACAACCCCACCGGAACGGCGGTCCCGCTCGAGCTGGTGACCGCCCTACACGGGGCCACCGACGGGATCGTGGTCGTGGACGAGGCCTATGCCGAGTTCCGCCGGGCCGGCACCCCGACCGCTCTCTCGCTGTTGGCCGACCACCCCCGTCTCGCCGTGGTCCGCACGATGAGCAAGGCCTTCGCGTTCGCGGGTGCGAGGCTCGGCTACGTGGCGACGGCCGAACAGGTCGTCGCCGCTCTGCAGATCGTGCGGCTGCCGTACCATCTCTCCGCTGTCACCCAGGCGGTCGCCCGGGTCGCGCTGGCCCACGCCGGTGAGCTGCTCGCGACGGTCGACGCCATCCGCGCCGACCGCGACGAGCTGGCCGGCTGGCTGCGCGGGCTGGGCCTCACCGTGGCGGACTCCGACGCCAACTTCGTGCTGTTCGGCCGGTTCGCCGACCGGCATGCCGTCTGGCAGGGCCTGCTGGACAGAGGGGTCCTGCTCCGGGAGACCGGACCACCGGGCTGGCTTCGCGTTTCGGTGGGGACACCAGCGGAGCTGGCCGCCTTCCGTGCGGCCCTGCAGGACGTGACAAGGGAGGTGCCGAGGTGACCCACCGGGTGGCGCGAGTCGAGCGCACGACGAAGGAGAGCCGCGTCGTCGTCGAGGTCGACCTGGACGGCTCCGGCGAGAACGACGTAGCCACGGGCGTGCCGTTCTTCGACCACATGCTCTCCGCATTCTCCCGGCACTCGCTGGTCGACCTGGCGGTCAGCGCCGAGGGCGACCTCGACGTCGACGCACACCACACGGTCGAAGACGTCGCCATCGTTCTCGGCCAGGCCGTACGCGAGGCCCTGGGCGACAAGGCCGGCATCCGCCGGTTCGGCGACGCCCTGGTACCACTGGACGAGGCGCTGGTCCAGGTCGCGCTCGACGTCGCCGGCCGGCCGTACTGCGTGCACACCGGGGAGCCCCCTGGGCAGGAGTACGCCCTGATCGGCGGGCACTACATCGGATCATTGACCCGCCACGTGTTCGAGACCGTCGCCTTCCACGCGCAGGTCGCGCTCCACGTGCGAGTGCTGTCCGGCCGCGATCCTCATCACGTCGTGGAAGCCCAGTTCAAGGGCGTTGCGCGAGCGCTGCGCGAGGCCGTGATGCTCGATGCGCGCGAGAGCGGCGTGCCCTCGACCAAGGGCAGCCTGTGAAGCGTGAGGTGATGCCGCCGTGAGCGCAGCGGCCGTCGCGGTCCTCGACTACGGGTCGGGCAACCTGCGGTCGGCGGTCCGCGCCCTGGAGCGCGTGGGTGCCGACGTGACGTTGACGTCGGACCCGACCGTCGCCGGCGAATCCGACGGACTGGTGGTCCCCGGGGTGGGCGCCTTCGCATCCTGCGCCGCAGGCGTTCGGGCGGTCGGGGGGCACCGGGTCGTCGACCGCCGGCTGGCCGGGGGCCGACCCGTCCTGGGCATCTGCGTCGGCATGCAGATCCTGTTCGACCGGGGCGTCGAGCAGGGAGCCGCTACCGACGGTCTCGGCGAGTGGCCGGGCACGGTCGAGCGCCTCGATGCCCGGCCGTTGCCGCACATGGGCTGGAACACCGTCGACACCGCTACCGGCACCCGTCTGTTCGCCGGCGTGGAGGGCGAGCGGTTCTACTTCGTGCACTCGTACGCGGTTCGCCGCTGGGACCTGGCGCCGTCACGACGGCCGCCGGCGCCCGCCGTGAGCTGGGCCGAGCACGACGGCGACCGGTTCGTGGCGGCGGTCGAGAGCGGTCCGCTGGCGGCCACACAGTTCCACCCCGAGAAGTCCGGGGACGCGGGAGCGACGCTGCTGGAGACCTGGGTGAAAGGGTTGAGCACATGACCGAGCCCTGGGACACCCGGACCTATGACCGGGACTTCGCCTTCGTCTCGGCCTACGGCGCCGAACTGCTGGACTGGCTCGACCCGCAGCCCGGCGAGAGGGTCGTCGACCTCGGCTGCGGCACCGGAGAGCTCGCCGCCAGGATCGTCGATGCCGGCGCAACGGTGATCGGTATCGACTCCGATCCCGCCATGGTCGCGGCCGCCCGGAAGCGGCTGCCCGATGCCGATCTGCGGGTGGCCGACGCCCACGACTTCACCGTCGACGAACCGGTCGACGCCGTGTTCTCCAACGCCGCCCTGCATTGGATGCCGTCGTCGGTCGAGGTGCTCGGCTGCGTGTCCGACGCGCTGCGGTCCGGCGGCCGGTTCGTCGCCGAGATGGGTGCCACCGGCAACGTGGCCGAGGTGACGGCCGCGGTCGACCAGGCGTGCCGCGAGGCAGGGCTGGCGGAGCGGACATGGCCGTGGTTCTTCCCGTCGCCCGCCCAGTACGCCGCGATGCTCGAGGACTCCGGCCTCGAGATCCGCGAACTCGACTTCCGCGACCGGCCCACCCGACTGACCGGCAAGGACGGGTTCGTCGGGTGGTTGGAGATGTTCGCCGGCGCCGCCCTGTCCGGGGTACCACGTGAGGTGCTCGACCGCGCCGCCGAGATCGCGCGGCCGGCGCTGTGGCGCCGGGGTGCGTGGTGGGCCGACTACCGTCGCCTGCGCTTCCGCGCGGTCAAGGGTGCGTAGCGATGCGGGTGGGCGGGGGCGGCGTCGGCCCCCACGTCGTGGGCAGGGGGTTGGCGTGACGGGGCTGGTGGTGTTGCCGGCTGTCGACGTTGCGGACGGGCGGGCCGTCCGGCTGGTGAAGGGGGAGGCCGGCTCCGGGACCGCCTACGGTGCGCCGCTCGACGCGGCGCTGGCGTGGCAGGAGGCCGGGGCCGAGTGGGTGCATCTGGTCGATCTCGACGCGGCGTTCGGACGCGGCTCGAACCGTGCCCTGGTGGCGCAGATCGTGGGACGGCTCGACGTGGCCGTCGAGCTCTCCGGCGGTATCCGCGACGACGAGTCCCTGGCGGCGGCGCTCGCCGCCGGCTGCGCCCGGGTGAACCTGGGCACCGCAGCGCTGGAGAACCCACGGTGGACCGCCGATGTGATCTCGCGGTACGGCGACACCATCGCGGTCGGCCTCGACGTGCGAGGGACGACGCTGGCGGCTCGCGGCTGGACCCGGGATGGCGGCGACCTGTGGGAGGTGCTCGACCGGCTCGACCGCGAGGGCTGCAGCCGCTACGTCGTCACCGACGTGACCAGGGACGGCACGCTGGCCGGCCCCAACCTGAATCTGCTTCGGGCCGTCTGCGGACGAACCGACCGGCCTGTCGTCGCGAGCGGCGGTGTGTCGGCCCTGGACGACGTCGCGGCGCTGCGGTCGCTCGTCCCGATCGGCGTCGAGGGGGCGATCGTGGGCAAGGCCCTGTATGCGGGGAACTTCACGCTGAAGGAGGCCCTCGAGGTGGCCGGGTGACCCGCCGGGTGAGCTCGGGCGCGCCGTGGGAGCCCGTCGTCGGTTACAGCCGTGCGGTCGCCGCCGGCGACCATGTCTGGGTGACCGGGTGCACATCGATCGTCGACGGCCAGGTCGTGCACGGCGGTGACGCCTACGCCCAGACCGTCCAGGCGCTGCGCAACGTCGACTGGGCGCTGCGGCAGGTTGGTACCTGCTTGTCCGACGTCGTCCGGACCCGGATGTTCGTCACCGATATCGCCCGCTGGGAGGAGTACGGGCGCGCCCACGGGGAGGCCTTCGGGCAGACCATGCCGGCGACGTCCATGGTCGAAGTGTCCGGCCTGATCGATCCGCGGATGCTGGTCGAGGTCGAAGCCGTGGCGTACCGGCCGGGGGTCGGCGGGTGAGCGTAGCCGTCCGGGTCGTCCCGTGCCTGGACGTCGACGCGGGTCGTGTGGTCAAGGGGGTCCGGTTCACCGACCTGCGTGACGCGGGCGACCCGGTCGAGATGGCCAGGGCGTACGACGTGGAGGGCGCCGACGAACTCGTCTACCTCGACATCACCGCCTCGACCGAGGATCGCGCGACCACCTACGACGCGTTGTCGAGGACCGCCGAGCAGGTGTTCATCCCGCTCACCGTCGGCGGCGGTGTCCGGACGGTCGACGACGTCGACCGCCTCCTGCGGGCCGGGGCGGACAAGGTCGGTGTCAACACCGCCGCCGTCGCCCGGCCGGACCTGGTGGCCGAGATCGCGGACCGGTTCGGAGCGCAGGTCCTGGTGCTCTCGGTCGATGCCCGGCGCGGCGGCGGCACGGCGTCGGGATTCGAGGTCACCACGCACGGCGGGCGCCGGGGGACCGGGATCGACGCGGTCGCGTGGGCCGCTCGTGCCGTGGCCCTCGGGGCCGGGGAGATCCTGCTCAACTCCGTCGACGCCGACGGCACCCGCGGCGGGTACGACCTGCCGATGATCGCCGCGGTCCGTGCGGCCGTGACGGTACCGGTGATCGCCAGCGGCGGCGCGGGAGACCTCGACGACTTCGCCCCCGCCGTGGACGCGGGCGCCGACGCGGTGCTGGCGGCCAGCGTCTTCCACTTCGGCACGCTCCGCATCGGCGCCGTGAAGCAGGCGCTGTCCGACGCCGGCCACCTCGTGCGGTGAGATCACAGCGGTCGCCCTGTCGTCGTCGGACAACTTGTGGCGGCTTGTCAACGCCTGTGGCGCGTCCGAGCCGTGCCTTTCCCGCCACAAGATGGCCGCGGTCATGTGATCAAACGGGCTCAGAGGCCGAGATGCGTGTCCTGGGAAGGCGGCCACGTCCGCCGGGGCGCCGTCGATCTCGACCCGGGCATGGTCGGTCCGCCCGAAGGCGTTCAGCAGGAGCTCCCCGGGTCGACCGGTCATGACGATGCTGCCGGCGCCGTCTCGTGGAGCAGCAGGTGTGCAGCCAGGACGCGGGTCAGCCAGCCCGGCACAGCGTGGGAGCGTCCGGGCCCACCGTGCGCAACGTCTCGCAAAGGGCGAGGCGTTCGCTGCGCGCGAAGGCGGTCATGGGCGCGAGCGTGGGCCGCGTTGACGATCGAGAGAATGTCGCGACGATGACGGAGGTTATGTGGCCGACCGGCCAGACCAGGTGACGCTGCGCGAGGGCATGGGAGTGCTGCGGCGGGCCGTCAGGGACGAACCGGGCATCTTCGCCGTGGCGGTGACCGGCAGCGCCGTCTTCGGCGCCGCGACGGCACTGACGGCTACCGTGATCGGAGCGGTGACCGACCAGGTGATCGTGCCCGCGTTCAGGCAGGGGCGCACCACTACCGCAGCCCTCGCGCTCGCGGCGCTGGCGATCGTGGGCATCTCCGTCGTCAAGGCCGCGGGCATCGTGACCCGGCGGTACTACGCCGGCGTGATGCAGTACCGCCTGCAGGCCCGTTACCGGCGTCGGGTGACCCGGCGGTACCTGCGGCTTCCGTTGTCCTGGCACCACCGGCATCCCACGGGCCAGTTGTTGTCCAACGCCAACGCCGACGTCGAAGCCACGTGGTACCCGATCGCGCCGTTCCCGATGGCGGTCGGCGTCCTGGTCATGCTCGTGGTCGCGGTCGTCGCGATCGTTCTCACCGACCCTGCGCTGGCCGCGGTCGGGCTGTTGGTGTTCCCGGCGATCCTGCTGGTCAACCTGCTCTACCAGCGACGTCTCTCGCCGTTGGCGACGCGCGCACAGGCCATGCGGGCCGAGCTGTCCGGCGTGGCGCACGAGTCCTTCGACGGTGCCTTGGTGGTCAAGTCGCTCGGACGCGAAGCCGACGAGACGGCGCGCTTTGCCGCCGTGGCGCGGGAGCTGCGCGATGTGAACGTCGGCGTGGGGCGGGTGCGTGGAGCGTTCGACCCGGTGCTCGAGGCGCTGCCGAGCCTCGGGGTGCTCGCGGTCATTCTGGCCGGATCGGCCCGCGTGAGCGCAGGCACGCTGGACCCCGGCGCGCTGGTGTCGGTCGCGTACCTGCTCATGGTCGTCGCGTTTCCGATCCGGGCCATCGGCTGGGTGCTGGGCGAGCTGCCGCGTGCCGTGGTGGGATGGCGGCGGGTCGACCGCGTGCTGAGTGCTACCGGCGCGATGTCCTATGGCGACGTGCCTGCCGGTGACGGCCACGACCCGGTCGATCTGCGCGTCAGCGACGTCTCGTTCGCCTACGACGGCCATGGCCCTGACGCCGACGAGGCCCACGACGTCTTGCGCGGGGTCACCCTCGACGTCGCTCCGGGCCTGACCGTGGCCGTGGTCGGCCCGACCGGTTCGGGAAAGTCCACGCTCGCGTCGTTGCTCGTCCGGCTGGTCGACCCGCGCACCGGCCAGGTCCTCATCGACGGCACCGACGCCCGCAGCCTGGCGCAGGGTGAAGTCGCCGGCGCCGTGGCGCTGGTGTTCCAGCAGGCCTTCGTGTTCGAGGACAGCGTCCGGGAGAACGTCACGCTCGGCGGAGACTTCACCGATGACGAGGTGTGGTCCGCCTTGCGCTTGGCCCAGGCGGACCGGTTCGTCGCCGCGCTGCCCGGTGGCCTGGACTCGGTGGTCGGCGAGCGCGGCGCCACGCTGTCCGGCGGCCAGCGCCAACGC
>JBOGDU010000040.1:0-6403 GCA_050743145.1 Jiangellaceae bacterium
ACCGTCCTCGGCACGCGTTCGACCCCGGCGGCGTCGAGATCCTTCGGCTTGACCCGCGCGAGTGGATGACCGCTCGACAGCAACGTCGACCGAAGCTTCCTGCCCACACGGGTACGCACGGTCAGCATGTGTGAGGCCACGAACCAGAACGGGGGCGTGACCAACTTGTCCCACACGCTTCCGGGGCGGACGGGTTCGCTGCCCGGGTGTCGGCCCGACAGCCGGACGCGGTGCGTGCGGGACAACTCGAGAGCGATGTCGGCGCCCGAGTTGGCGGCGCCCACCACGAGCACGTCACCGTCTCGAAGCTGGGACGGCCTTCGGTACTGGCCGGAGTGCAGCTGCAAGGTGCTCGGATCGAGCTCCGATGCGAACGCGGGGACCCGTGGGCTCTGGAAGCCGCCCGCCGCCACGACCGCGTTCTGGGCCGCGTACCGGCGGTCACCGGCGGTCGCGACGAACCATTCACCGTCTCGGACCAGCCGGCTCACTTCGACACCGGTTCGGACCGGGAGGTCGAAGCGGGTCGCATATGTCTCCACGTATTCGGCCATGTCGTCTTTGCCGGGAAACGACCAGACGGGCGCCGGATGCGGAAGGCCGGGCAGCCCGTCATACCGGGCAGGAGTGAACAGGCGGAGCGAGTCCCAACGATTGCGCCACGAATCGCCGAGCCGCTGGTTGGCCTCCAGGATCACGAACGGCCGATGTCGTCTGGCCAGGTGGTATCCCACCGCAAGACCGGCCTGACCGCCGCCGATGATCACCGTCTCGACGCGTTCGGTGCCGCGGACGTCGCTCATACCGCTGTCCTCCGCTCGTCTCGCCTTGACGCTAGGAACGGATGGCGGGGGCGGCATCGCACGCGCGTACCAATCCCCGCACGCGACGTGGCGCGTTCGTACCACGCAGGGGTCAGATCAGGTCATGCTGGAACGCGTACGCCGTGGCCGCGGCGCGTGACGACACACCGAGCTTGGCGAAGATGTTCTGGACGTGTCGGCGGGCCGTGTGCTCGCTGAGGACGAGCACCGTGGCGATCTCCCGGTTCGTCCTTCCAGCCGCGACGAGTCCGAGCACCTGTACTTCCCGCGCGGTCAAGCCGCCGGCGCCCCGTGGCGCCGCCTTCCGGGACAGCTGATCCACGCGGGCGAGATCAGGCGCGGCACCGAGCTGCTGGAAGACCCAGTGCGCCGCATCCAGTTCCATCTCTGCGCCGTCCTCGTCACCGAGCTCCCGGCAGGCGAGGCCGATCAGCACGCGCTCCCGCGCGGCCTCGTACGGAGCCTCGAATGTCTGCCAGATCTTCCAGGCGCGGCGCAAGTCGGTGAGGGCGGCGCGTGCGTCTCCCTCGGCGAGGACGACGGCACCATTCGCGTGTGCGGACACGGCGTGCAGGTACGACGCATCGACCTCGGCGGCGATCTCCGAGAGCTGGTCGGCCGCGGCACGGGCAGCCGGCACGTCCTTGGCGGCGAGCATGATCTCGACGAAGGCCGGCAGCACCCGGCTGCGGGTCACGCGGTCCTGAGCCTCGTCTGTGACCCTACGGATGGCCGCCGCCGCGGCATCGACACGATCCTGAGCCAGCCGCAGCAGGGCCTGACCGGGTTGCGGGGTTCGACCCCACTGGCTGGCCTGCCTGTACGCCGCCTCGGCCTTCGCCGCTTCACCGCGGAGCCGATGCAGCTCCGCCAGTTGGTAGAAGGCCGCCCCGACCGCCGGCTGGCCGGGCGGGTCGGAAAGCCGTTCACGGGCCCGTTGCGCCTCATCCATCGCGTCCGGCCACGCGCCTTGCAGTTGCATGATCTCGGCACGGTGCACCAGGCACTGGCCGCGATACGGCACAAGGTCCGGCTGGGCCGCGCACCACTGGCTCAGCGCCGCGGTCCACTCCCGAGCCCGCCGGAGGTCGAAGATCTCCTGGCAGGCCGCGATCACGAAGCAGTAGACGAACCCGACGACCACCGGTGAAACCTCTGCGGCCGTGACGGCGACCATGACCTCGTCCAGGGATGCCACACCAGCAGCGGTCTCGCCCAGCCCGATCAGGGCCTGGCCCCGGCCGACACCGGCAAGTGTCACCAGGTCCGGGTCGCCGAATCGATCTCCGATGTCGGCGGCACGGGCGAACGCGGCAAGCGCACTCGCGTTGTCACCCTCCTCCACGCCCTGGAAGCCATTCGGTACGAGGCGATAGCCCTGCTCGACACAGTCGCGCCCGCCATCGTCGAGGAGTCGCTCCGCGCGCGCCAGCCAGCCGCCGCTGCGCGCCGTCTCGCCCGTGAGCGTCAACACGAAGGCGAGCCAGAACGCGCACCTGGCCGCGCGGTCCACCTCACCCCTGTCGAGGCGGTCGTGATACGCACGCGCCCAGACTTCGGTGCAGCCGGCGTCATCACCCAGTAGGTATGCGGCAGTCGCGAGGCGTTCGAGGTCGTCGGACGCGAGCGGCACCTGGCGATCGGCGGCCGACAACTGCACATAGGCGTCACGCCAGGCGTGCCGACCGAACGAGTCCCGCCCTCGATCGAGTGCGTCGTCCGGTGTCATGTGCTCTCCCCTGCGGGAAGACCGTACCGAGGAATCAGCGATCGCCCGCGCACGGCGCAACTTACCGAAGCCGCGTGACCGGTCGGCCGGCCGAGCCGCGCGCTCCTTCTCATGATCTCCGGTGAACCGTCAATCGGCCGCCGGTTCGTCCGGTAGGTGGTCGTCACCGATGCCGTCGGCCGCCAGCGTGTCGCGGACGACCCGGAACGCGAGCCCGGGTGGGTAGCCCTTCCGCGCGAGCATGCCGGCCAGCCGGCGGGCGCGGGCGGTCGGCTCGAGGCTGCGGGTGCCTGGCAGCCGGGCCGCGACCAGGGCCCGGGCGGTGGCCTCCTCCTGCTCCGGCGCGAGCGCCGAGACCGCGGTGTCGACGACCGCAGGCTCGACGCCGCGACGGCGCAGCTCGAAGGCCAGCGCCCGTTTCGCCAGGCCGCGTCCGGCATGACGTGACTCGACCCACGCCGCGGCGAACATCGCGTCGTCGATCAGCCCGACCTCGCCGAACCTGTCGAGCACGGTGTGGCGGACGTCGTCGGCGACACCGCGGCGGCGCATCGTGTCGTCGAGCTGGGCCCGAGTCTGTGGCGCTACCGCGAGCCGGCGCAGTGCGATGGTTCGCGCGACGCTCTCCGGATCGGGTTCGGGATCCGGGTCGCCTCGCCGGCTCGTCGTCTCCACCTGGACTAGAAGTCGACCGGAGGCTCGACCGGCGCGTCGAGGCGCGGCCCGACGCCCAGCTTCTCCTTGATCTTCTTCTCGATCTCGTCGGCGAGGTCGGGGTTGTCGCGCAGGAACTTGCGCGCGTTCTCCTTGCCCTGGCCGAGTTGGTCGCCCTCGTAGGTGTACCAGGCCCCGGACTTGCGCACGAAGCTGTGCTCGACCCCCATGTCGATCAGCCCACCCTCGCGGCTGATCCCTTCACCGTAGAGGATGTCGAACTCCGCCTGCCGGAACGGCGGAGCGCAGTTGTGAACCACCATCTGCTCTGCCACCAGGTTGTGCAGCTCTTCCACTTCTACGTCGAATGTTCGCGTGCGGTGCCCAGATTCGACCCGTACGACCTTCGCGTAGGAGATCTCCTCGGCCAGGACGTCACGAAGGAACTGGTCGTCGAGCGCATCAGCCAAACGGGAGACGCGGTCGCGTCGCAGACGAGGAGTGCCGAGCAACTGCCGGAACCCAGCCGCTCCCGCGTCGCCAGGGCGTCCAATCATCATCGCCGCCTCGGCGCAGCTGAGACCTCGCTCCCTCAGCCGAGCCAGCACAGGCTCGCTGGCCGACATGGGCAGATACACCTGCTGGCTGCCGCGATGCCTACCCCGTCCAGCCGCTAGCGCTTCAACCAGAGCACTGCTGCGTGGTCCCCAGGTGGGTAACGCTGCTGCGAAGGCGGCGACGTTGTCGTCACCAGCAATTCGGACCTCAAAACAATCTCGCTCTCCACGTACTGAGCGTCCCTCGATCAAGCTCGGCCGCCTCTGTGTGGGGTCGTAGCTACGGACGCTCGATGTCACCCCAAAGCGAAGGAGCAGCCAGTGAATCTGATGCGCGAGCTGTTCGGACGTGGTCGTGAAGCCGACGCGCACTGCTCCGGTGCGCTCAGCACTCACGTGGCCGTCGGACTCCAGCAGCCCGAAGAGAAGTTGCGCCGGAATCGCCGGATCGATGTCGTCGGCGAACGCCCACGTGGGAATCGTCTTCCCGCCGACGTACCCATCGCCGATGAGGTAGCCAAGCATGCGGGCTTCGTCCGGAGACACCGGCTGCCTGCTGCCGAACGTGCCAGAGCGCCGCGGCCTCGCCACCCGATCCTCCGTCGTCAGCTCTCCCGCCGGCACCCAGCCACGTTCGGTCAGCATCAGGTGATCTGGCGTGACAGTGATCGAGCTGCCACCGCGCAGATCGACCCGGACGACGTCTTGCTCTCCCTGGTCGAACCATGACGTTACGGGTCGGACGTAGATCTGACCTGCCTTGTCCACTGCTGCGACATGGATCGGGAGCTGTCCCGCGACCACATCCTCGATCCGGTGGGTGATACCTGTGAGCGGGTCGAACACACGAGTACCAGCCGCCAGGCACTTGTTCTTCACGACCTTGACTCGAGTGCGGTTGCCGACAGCGTCGGTACCGTCCTTGAGGGTCTCGATCCGGCGGATGTCCAGTCGAACCGATGCATAGAACTTGAGTGCCTTGCCACCCGTCGTCGTCTCCGGGCTGTTGTGGACCATGACTCCGTCGACGAAGTAGTTGTGACCGCCTTCGACCTCGATATCGAACTTCTGCATGCTGCGCGTCGGCGGCTTGACGTGGATGTCGATGATTCGCGCCGGCATGAGCCGGACCTCCGGCTCTCGAAATTGTGTCGTCACGTCGAACTTGCCTCGGAACCGTGGAAGCAGCTTGTAGTACATCGACGGATGGACATAAGGAGCCACGATCTGCTGGAAGCGCGCACTCGAAGCTGTCGAGAAGACCAAGACAGCCTTGCCCGCACGGGTGATCAGCTTCGTGTCGAGCCCATGGACGTCACTGAGATAGTTCCGCAGCCGCTCACGAGAGCCTGGCGACATCGCCTGGACACAGAAGTCAATTCGCCCGCTGCCACCTCGGGTACGTTCCTGTAATCCCTTCGAACGGAGCGTGAAGCAGCCGTCGTCCTGGTACCAGATCGCCAACGCCAATGGGGTCAACGCCTTGAGGTACTCGTCGGTGACGTGCTTCTTACCATCACCGAAGTAGACCACGTCTCGTAGTTCGCCCAACTCGGGAAGCGGTGTCATGTCGACGAAGACCGCGCCCTTCGCGTTGGTCATGCGGCTCTGCCCGATGTTGCCGAGCAGGGCAGCCTTCCATTCGAGGTAGCGCACCTGCTTTGCACCGTGACCCATCCGGTAACGAACGCCGGAGCGCCCCCGACGGTTCGGCGCGAGGTGCCCATCGCCCATCAGGCCGCCGAGGATCAGCTGCCACTGCTGCGCACTCAGCCGATGTGTCTCGCCGATCATCACCCTGTCGCCGGCCACCAGCTCACCGGCAGGCCGCCAGCCGCCGGGCGTTCGGACGAGGTGGTTCTCGGTGGATGCGAACTGCGCTCGACCGTTGCCCCCGGACTTTCCGACTGTGAACTGGAGAAACTTGTCGGTTTTACCATTGTCGAACCAGTTTACTATCTTCCGCGGAACAACGCGATCCGTTTCCGGATCATATGAGAGCACTTCGACATCCATCTTGCTATTGACGATCTTGCCGATCTTCTCTTGCGTTCCGTCGGCCAACGTCACACGAGTGGCATAAGACATGCATCCGAACATGACGCCGATCTTTTCGCGGAGCTGGTTGATGAAGACGGCGGTGGTTTTGGACTGGCTGAGTGCGCCGGCGATCTTTCGCAGCGCCTGGCTCATCAGCCGGGCCTGCAGGCCCACATGGCTGTCACCCATCTCGCCGTCGATCTCCGCGCGCGGCACCAAGGCGGCCACCGAGTCGATGACGATGATGTCCAGCGCTCCGGATCGGATAAGAGTGTCCGCGATCTCGAGCGCCTGCTCGCCGGTGTCGGGCTGGGAGACCAGCAGTGCGTCGGTGTCAACACCGAGCGACTTCGCATAGTCAGGGTCGAGTGCGTGCTCGGCGTCGATGAATGCTGCGACTCCGCCCGATTTCTGTGCATTTGCTACAGCATGTAGTGCTATCGTAGTTTTCCCTGAGCTCTCCGGTCCGTATACCTCCACGACCCGGCCCCGGGGAAGGCCGCCGATGCCGAGGGCGATGTCGAGGGCGATCGAGCCCGTCGGGATCACCTCGACCGGGACGCGGGCCTCGTCGCCGAGACGCATCACCGACCCCTCGC
>JBOGDU010000041.1:0-4468 GCA_050743145.1 Jiangellaceae bacterium
CGGCATCACGTGGCTGTAGGTGTTCTCATGCGCCGCCTTGACGTTGCCGCCCCGCCGGATCTGCTCGGTCGAGGTCCTCCAGCGTTGTCGGTGACCACTCGTCTGTCAGGCCTTCCTCCTGGAACACCACCTCGCGACGTCGACGGATGGCGGGTAACGCGGCGAGGACGAGCGCGGCGAAGGCGAGAGCGAGGAGCACGGCCGAGATCGGCCTGGTGACGAACACCGACGGGTCGCCGCGCGAGATGCTCAGGGCTCGTCGGAGGTTCTCCTCGAGCAGCGGACCGAGCACGAAGCCGAGCAGCAGGGGTGCCGGCTCGCATCCGCACTTGACGAGCACGTACCCCAGGACGCCGAAGAAGGCGATCGCGTAGACGTCGAAGGCGTTCAAGCCCAAGGAGTACGTACCGATCGCTGCGAACACGATAATCGCCGGGAACAGCACCTGGTAGGGGATCGTCAGCAGCTTCACCCACAAGCCGATCAGTGGCAGGTTCAGCATCACCAGGAGCAGGTTGCCGATCCACATCGAGGCGATGAGACCCCAGACGAGAGCGGGCTGCTCGTTGATCACGTTGGGCCCCGGCGTGATGCCCTGCACGATGAAAGCTCCGACCATCAACGCCATCACCGGGTGCGCCGGTAGCCCGAGGGTCAGCAGTGGGATGAACGACGTCTGGGCGGCGGCGTTGTTGGCCGACTCCGGGCCGGCGACCCCCTCGATGGCGCCGTGCCCGAACTCCTCCGACTGCTTCGCTACGCGCTTTTCGACCGAGTACGACGCGAACGCCGCAATCACGTGCCCACCGCCCGGCAAGATGCCGAGCGCCGATCCCAATCCGGTGCCGCGCAACACTGGCGCCACGATCCGGCGTAAGTCGTCGCGCGTGGGCCAGAGGTTCTTCACCTTTCGCACCAGGACTGTGCGGGTCTTCTCGTCCTCCAGATTTCGCAGGATCTCCGCGACGCCAAAGACCCCAACCGCCATCGACACGAAATTCACGCCCCCGTACAGCTCCCGGGCGCCGAAGACGAACCGCGGCGTGCCTGTGTTGAGGTCCTGGCCGACGGTGCCGAGCAGGATCCCGAGCATGATCATCGCCAGCCCCTTGAGGGCCGAGCCGCGGGCCAGGGCGATGGAGGCGACGAGTCCCAACACGACGAGCGAGAAGTACTCGGCGGGACCGAACCGCAACGCCACCCGAGCCAGCGGTGGCGCGGCCACCGCCAATATCAGGGTGGCTACGGAGCCGGCGAAGAACGACCCGAGCGCCGCTGCGGCGAGCGCCGGTCCGGCCCGGCCCTTGCGGGCCATCTCGTGACCGTCGATGGCGGTGACCGCCGCTGACGACTCTCCCGGCAGGTTGATGAGGATGGCCGTGGTGGAGCCGCCGTACTGTGCGCCGTAGTAGATGCCGGCCAGCATGATCAGCGCCGAGACCGGCTCGAAGTTGAACGTTATCGGGAGCAGCATGGCGATCGTCGCCGTAGGCCCGATGCCGGGCAGGACTCCCACCGCCGTACCCAGGACGACGCCGAGGAGGCAGAACAGGACGTTCTCCGGCTGCGCGGCGGTCTCGAGGCCTAGGACGAGGTTTTCGAGAAGGTCCATCGTCGACGCCTAGAGCGGCAGCCACGAGCCGAACAGCGGCAGCGGCAGCTGCAGGCCAACGATGAAGATGAGCACGCACAACACGGTGAGCCCGGCGGCCACGGCAACGGCGGTCAGCAGGCGGATCCGGTAGCTCGCGAGGGCCGTGATCAGTGCGGTCACCGCGACCGTGGGCACGAATCCGAGGCCCCTGATCGTCAGCCCGAAGAACAGCAGCGCCGCCACGATCGCCACCACCGACCGCCACGGGATGGTGCCGAACGAGATCAACTCGCCGGCGATAATCCCCTTGACGACGATGGCCAGCCCCAACACGGCCAGGACGCCGCCAGCCAGGAGCGGGAAGTACCCAGGCCCCATCCGCAGCGGTGTCCCCAGCTCGTACCCCAGCGAGCCCGCGACGAATCCCATGCCGATTGCGAAGAAGATCGCCCCGGCGAGGATGTCGGCAAAGGATCGTCGGTTCTCCACACGTCACCTCGGCTCGCGGTTTGGTCGACGGACGCGTGGGCGGCCACCTGCCAGCATCGGGCCGCCCACCCTTCCCGTCGAATCACTGACGCTCGACGCCGGCGTCGGCGATGACCTGTGCCCAGGTGTCGAGTTGCTCCTCGAGGCGCTCCCGCTGCGCCTCAGGCGTAGCGTCCTCCTCAGGGACTGGCCCGGTGCCGAGGTCGGCCAGCGTGTCGATCACCCCCTGGTCGGCCAGCGCGACCTTGAGGGCGTCGGACAGCATCTGGACGATGTCCTCAGGCGTGTCGGCCGGCACGTACAGGCCGTGCCACACGCTGACCTCCACATCGGGCAGCCCGGCCTCCGCAGTTGTCGGCAGGTCGGGCAGGCTCTCCACTCGCTCCGGCGTCGTGACGGCGTACGCCTTCACCTCGCCCGCTTCGATCTGGCCGGTCGTGTTGGTGGTCTGGTCGCACATGAAATCGACCTGGCCGCCGACCAGGTCGGTCAGCGCCGGCCCCGTGCCGTCGTACGGAACCTCCTGGAGCGTCACTCCGATCGCGTCCTGGATCAGCAAGCCGCACAAGTGCGACGCCGCCCCGATGCCGGCGTTGGCGTAAGTCACCGTGTCCGCGTTCTCCGTGACGTAGTCGACCAGCTCTTCGAGTGTGCTTGGCTCAAAGTCGCGGCGGGCGATGATCGTCATGGGCACCTCGGTGACCAGGCCGATCGTCTCGAAGTCCTCGAGGGGCTCGTACCCGAGGTCCGCGTACAACGCAGGCGCGGTCGACATACCGATGTGGTGCATGAGCACCGTGTAGCCGTCCGGCTCCGCCTGAGCGACCTGCCCGGCGGCCACGGTGCCGCCTGCGCCCTCGACGTTCTGAACCACGATCTGGACGCCGAGCTCCTCCGCCATCGGCTCGGCGATCAGACGGGTGACGGTGTCCGTCGGTCCCCCCGCGCTGAACGGGACCACGAAGGTGATGTTCTGCTCCGGGTACCCTTCGGCCTCGCCACCTCCGGTTGCTTCCCCGCCGTCGTCGTCGTTCCCGCACGCGGCAGCGACGAGCGAGAGCGACGCGAGCGTGGCGAGCAGCCGCCCCGTGGCCGCATGCCTTCTGGTGGTTTTCATGGGCTGACCTCCTCGTCAGCGTCGGGCGCTGCGTGTCGGCATCGATCTTCGCCTGTTGTGGCAACATTTAACCGCAGCCGCCCCTGAGCGAGCAGTCGCCGCTGTAGACAACGCTCGCGCAAACGCCGACGTCTTCGTTGCGCTCTTGTACGGAAGTGCCACAACCGCTCTGCTCGGATAGGCGTGGCACGTACGTGGCACGGGCCCGGTCCCCTTCCGGGAAACCGGCCCCTGACCTGCGGAAACGTTGTATCGGGGGGCAGGATTTGAACCTGTCCGTGGCGTTGGCCAGGGTGCGGGAGCGCCGCTCGGCGCATGACCTGGGCCGCGTGCTCACCGAAGTCGCGGTGATGCTCGCCGACGGCGGGGAGGCCATCTCTGATCTGAGCGTGCTTCGCGACCAGCAGGACATCTTCGGCAGAGTCGCGTCGACCGCGACGGCGTGGCGGGTGCTCGACGCGATCGACGGAACGACCCTGGACCGGATTCGTCTCGCTCGTGCGCGGGCTCGGGAACGGGCATGGCTGCTGCGCGAAGAGGCTGGCCGCGCGCTTCCTTCTTCTCGTGCCGCCGGTCGTGAGCTGGCCGGTTTGGTACTGGACGTCGATGCTACCCTCATCGAGACGCATTCGGAGAAGAAGTCCGCGGCACCCACCTGTTTGACGACCTGATGGACCGTGTGGATGAGGGAAGCCTGCAGCTGACCGGCGAGGGTGGCTTCCTGCCGCCGTTGCGGATAGAGAAGACCACGCAAGGACGACTTCATCGACGCCGAGAACGCAGCGCGTGCGGTCCTTGCCGGCATCGCCCACCGCCGTGCCTGAAGGCCGCCGACGGTAACGTCCAGATGATCCGCACGATCAATGTGGCCAAGGAGGTGGCAGTGAAGGCAAGGACCGCAGCGATGATCAGCCTCAAGCCGCGCTGGTCACTGCTCCGGCCGAGTTGCGCGATCGCGCCAAGGGAGATCACCGATGCGACGCACTGTGCTGCTCCTCCCGGCGGTATTGCCGGTCGCAGTAAGTGGGCAACGTGAGTGACGCGGAGCGGCCGGCGCTCATTCTCGTCTCGGAGTCGCGGGGTGACTTTCTCAGCGACGAGTTCGGCCGTTACCGGCGCGACTACCAGGTCCACACGGCCACCACGGCGGCCGAGGCGGAAAGGGTCGCCCGGAAGATCCGCGGCTCGGGCGGCCAGGTCGCCCTTTTCGTGACGGAGTCCACGCTGCCCGATGCTGACGTCCTGGACGCGTTCGATCGGTGGCGAGC
>JBOGDU010000042.1:0-9965 GCA_050743145.1 Jiangellaceae bacterium
GGCGCGGTCTAGCAGGGCGAACGCGGCGGCGTAGCCGAGGGCGAAGCCCTGACCGACACCAAGGTGGATGAAGAACCCAGCGACCCGCGCCCAGTCGGGGTCCTCGGTGACCAGGGTGCCGAGCACGAGGGGAAGGTCCAGGCGGGTGAGCCCGGCCAGTTGGGCTGCGATCATCACGGCGGTAAGCGCCGTGGTGGCGATCAGCCCGAACAGTGCCCATCCGGCCCAGTCCATCTTTAGCGGTGGCTGAGCTGGCGGGCCTTGGCGTCCAGGCTGGCGAGCACGTGCTGGAAGGACTCGTGGAAGGCAGCGACGCCGTTGTCCTCGAGGGTCAGGCCCACGTCGTCCATGTCTATGCCGACGCCGGCCAGCCGACGCATCACCTCGGCCGCCTCGTCCACGCCGGAGTCGATGGTGCGGGCCAGGCGGCCGTGGTCCTCGAAGGCGGCGATGGTGGACTCGGGCAGGGTGTTGACGGTGTCGGGCCCGATGAGCTCGTCGACGTACAGCGTGTCGGGGTAGGCGGGGTTCTTGGTCGACGTCGAGGCCCATAGTGGCCGCTGAAGGCGTGCACCCAGGCCAGCCAGGTGTTCCCACCGCTGGTCGGCGAACCGCTCCCGGAACAGCTGGTAGGCGAGCTTGGCCTGGGCGAGCGCAGCCTGGCCGCGCAACTCGAGCGCCTCGGCGGTGCCGATCGCGTCGAGCCGCTGGTCGACCTCGGTGTCGACCCGACTGACGAAGAACGAGGCGACGCTGTGCACTCGCGACGGATCCCCACCGCTGCCGGTGAACGCCTCCAGCCCGGCCAGGTATGCCTCGATGACCTGGGCGTAGCGGGGCAGGGAGAAGATCAGAGTGATGTTGATGCTGTGCCCCTCGGCGATCATCGCCTCGATAGCGGGGACGCCCTCGGCGGTCGCGGGGATCTTCACGAATAGGTTGGGCCGGGCGATCCGCTCGTGCAACGTGCGGGCGGCGGCGATGGTCGCCCGGGTGTCCCGCGCCAGCTCGGGGGCGACCTCGACCGACACGAACCCGTCGGTTCCGTCAGCGTCGTCGAAAACCGGACGCAGGACATCGAGGGCGGCGGTGACGTCAGCGACGACCAGGTCCCAGTACGCGTCGTCGACCGGGGAGCCGGCTGCGGTCAGCGATGCAAACTGTTCGTCGTAGGTGGTCGAGGATTCGATCGCCTTGGCGAAGATCGTCGGGTTGGCGGTCACGCCGCGGATGCCGCCGGTGACCAGGCGAGCCAGGGTGCCATCGCTCAGGTAGCCGCGGGTGAGGTTGTCTAGCCAGGGGCTCTGGCCGTGTTCGGTGTAGAGGCGTTGCAGTTTGGTCATCGGGTTCCTTTCGGCGGGGCCGGACGCGCGTCCTCGCTCGGAGCGTCATCAGGCCTATGCGGCTGGGTCTGGGGTTTCCGAGGGACCGCTCGCACGCAACACCGTCCCACCTCGGGATCGAGAACCAGGGTGTAGCGCTGGTCGTTTGAGCCTTCCGCGGCACCTCGCAGCAGCTCCAGGTTGAGGTGGCACACGGTGTCGGCGTGCTGCTGTGCCAGTTGGTGGAACGGGCAGTTGGCCAGCACGATTCCCCCGGCGCCGTCCGAGCGGGGCTCGAATCCGTGGTCCTCCAGAACGCTTTCGAGCGACCTGGCGCCGGCGCCCAGCTGCCGTCCGGTGTCACCGGCTTTGCGCAGCAGCGTTTCCCGAGGCGGCTCACCGGTGCGGGTGGACTCCTCGATGGCGTCCAGCGCGAGCTGGCCGGCGCAGTCATAGCGGCGCTCGGGGACGGTGACCGCGATCTCGCCGGTGGATCGGCGGTAGAGCTTGGACGGACGTCCCGCCCCCGGCCCGGTGCGGCCGGTGAGCCGCCGGTACTCCACGGTCAGCAGGCCCTCGGCGGCCAGCCGGTCGAGGTGGAAGGCCGCGGTGCTGCGCGCCAGCCCCAACGCAGACGCAGCGTCGTCCCGGCTCACCGGCACGGCGCTGCGAGACACATGGTCGAACAGGGCGCGGCGGATCGGCTCATCGAGGGCGCTCACGGCAGCCACCCGATCCGCCAACGGACGCTGCTCCATGCTCATATTGTAAAGCATGAAAATCTTGTTCAAAGAAGCGTCAAGTCTTGCCCGACGAACCTTGCCGAAGCCCGGCAACGCAGCGTCGCCCAAGTCGGCCGGTGGTAGCCGGTGCTGAGACAGGGTCGTCTGGCCACTCTGGGAGTTGGGTTCCTTCCTGGTACACGGCTTCACTCGCTGACCCGGGAGCAGACTCGGTTTCTAAAGTATGTGAGTCTTGACGAAAGAATCCAAGGATGCTTCTACTGTGAGCAGGAATCGTTTTTAGAAGAGGAGTCCACCATGATCACCAACCTGGAGGAAGGCCACATCACTGCGCGTGGCCTGCGGGCCGCCTCACCGTCGCGGCAGGCGTTTCTGCTATTGCGAACTGTCTTCACCGTGGCCCCGATCGTTTTCGGCCTGGACAAGTTTTTCAATGTGCTCACCGACTGGCCGGCCTACCTGGCCCCGGTGATCAACGACATCGTTCCCGGCACTGCCCAACAGGCGATGTACGCGGTCGGCGGGGTGGAGATCTTGGCCGGTGTTGCCGTCGCGCTGCTGCCGCGGTACGGCGCGCTGCTGGTCACCGCGTGGCTGGCCGGAATCATCGTCAACCTGCTGCTGATTCCCGCCCACTACGACATCGCGCTGCGTGACTTTGGCCTGCTCGTCGCCGCGTTGGCACTGTCCAGGCTGGCGGTCGAGCACGACGGGCGTGGGCCCGGATGGGGCCTGCGATGACGGTCGCCATGGCCGGCCCGGCACCGGCCAGCATTCCAGCTCGCCGGCTGCGGATCGTCGGGCCGTCGAGCGAACCGGATCTGGTAGCTGCCCGGCGAGCCGTCGCCGACCTACTCGTCGCGTTGGGCCGCGACCCTACCGACGAGCATCTGGCCGAAACGCCGGCACGGGTGGCCGAGTCCCTGGCCGGGATGCTCACCCCGGCCGCGTTCGACCTGACCACCTTCCCCAATGACGAGGGGTACGACGAGTTGATCGTGGCCCGCGACATTCCCGTCCACTCGCTGTGCCAGCACCACCTGCTGCCCTTCCACGGGGTGGCGCACGTCGGCTATCTGCCCGGCCAGCGGATCCTGGGCCTGTCCAAGCTGGCCCGGGTGGTCGAACTGTTCGCTCGAGACCTGCAGGTGCAGGAACGGCTGACCCAACAGGTCGCCAACTGGCTGCAAGTGAACCTGGCGCCCCTGGGCGTCGGGGTGGTCATCGAGGCCGAGCACCTGTGCATGTCTCTGCGCGGTGTCCGCGCTGCGGGAGTGCGCACGGTCACCTCTGCCGTGCACGGGTCGATCCGCGACGACGACCGCACCCGGCAGGAGTTCTTCGCTCTCGCCGTCGCCAGCCACTGACCATCCATTCAACAGGAGTTTCGACTTGGCACAGCACACGTTCCTCATCGCCGGCGGGGGCCTCGCCGGGGCCAAAGCGGCCCAGACGCTGCGCGAGGAGGGGTTCACCGGCCAGATCCAGATCGTGGGCGCCGAGCGCGAGCGCCCCTACGAGAGACCGCCGCTGTCCAAGGGCTATCTCAACGGCACCGCCGAGCGCGACACGATCTACGTCCACGGGCCGGGCTGGTACCAGGAACACGAGGTGGAACTGCGCCTGGGGAGCCCAGCCGTCGATGTCGATCCGGCCGGCCACAAGCTCACCCTGGGCACCGGCGCGATTCTCGGCTACGACAAGCTGCTGCTCGCCACCGGCTCCTCAGCCCGCCGGCTGCCCGCCACCGACTTGCAGGGGCTGTACTACCTGCGCGACGCGCAGGATGCCGACGCGCTGCGCGCCGCGCTGACCGTCGGCGGCCGCCGAGTGGTGGTGGTCGGCGCCGGCTGGATCGGGATGGAGACCGCTGCTGCCGCCCGCGGCTACGGCAACCAGGTGACGGTCGTAGACCCACAGCCGACGCCGTTGCGCGCCGCGCTGGGCGACGAGCTCGGCCAGATGTTCGCCGATCTGCACACCGAGCACGCCGTCGACCTGCGGCTCCGCACCCGGGTGTCCGAGTTCACCAGTGCCGGTAACCGCGTCACCGGACTCGTCACCGAGAACAGCGAGACACTCTCCGCGGACATCGTGGTAGTCGGCGTGGGTGCGCAACCCAACGTCGGGCTCGCCGAGAAGGCCGGGCTCACCATCGACAACGGGATCGTCGCAGACGAGGCCATGCGCACCGTGGACCCGGACATCTACGCCGCCGGCGACGTCACCAACGTCTACAACCCGCTGCTCGGCCGGCGCCTGAGGGTCGAGCACTGGGCCAATGCGTTGCACGGCGGCCCGGCGGCGGCGCGGTCGATGCTGGGTCAACATGTCGTCTATGACCCGGTGCCCTACTTCTACACCGACCAGTATGACCTCGGCATGGAGTACTCCGGCCACGTCGAACCCGGCGACTACGACGAGCTCGTCTACCGCGGCGACCGCCCGGGACGTCAGTTCATCGCGTTCTGGCTCAAGGCAGGGCGAGTTGTGGCCGGCATGAATGTCAACGTCTGGGACGTGACCCCCGCCATCGAGCGCCTCATCGGCTCGCGGGAACACGTCGACATCGAGCAACTCACCGACCAGGACATCCCACTCGACGCACTCATCTCCCAAAACCTGCCGACTCGATGAGCACTCGGGGCTGAACAGGTGCACCGCCGCCGCGGTAGCCGAGGAGCGCCACAGGGCGACGTCGATACCAGCCGATGAATGCGGGGTGGTGTCCCACTCCATCGGACGTGTCAGGATGACCAGAAAAGGCGGCCCCAAGCCGCGTGCCCCAGACCAGCTCGGGAAACGCTGGTCTGGCATTGGCAGGAGTCATCGGACGCGTGGAAGACACCAGCGGCGCGAATCGCAGACTCAAGCCGCCCGGCACAACACCAGCCGCGGTGTCCGACACCGCTTGGCTGGCGCGTGTGGCCCAGGGCGCCAGTCAGGACGCCGACGGTGTGCCGGTCGAGCTGTTGGGCGACTACCTCGACCTGCTGGCCGCCGCAGCCACGCACGGCCAGCGACCCAGCCGGACCGAGATCGAGAAGGTAGGTTCGCTCGGCCGGCGTGCGGCCGAGTCAGGCATCTCAGCCGGACGAGGCGTGAGTCTGTACCTGTCAGCCGCCCGGCGGGTATGGGCGGAACTCCCAGCGGTGGTCCGCTCGCGAGACAGGGCAGCAGTTCGCGCCGCAGCCGAGGCGGTGCTGCAAGTAGTCGATGACGCAGTGGCGGCCTTCGCCGAGGGACACGCCGAAGCGGGCCGGGAGATGGTCCGGCGAGAGGAGACGCTGCGCCGAGAGTTGATCGAAGACCTGCTACGCGGCGATGCCAACCTCGGCGAAATAGTGCAGCGCGCCGAACCGTTTGGCCTCGACCTCACCCGCAGCCACCAGGTTGCACTTGCCGCGCCCGGCCAGCGGCTTCCGGACATCGAAGCAGCAACCAGTGTCCTGGAACGGATTGTCCTGGACCGGTTCGGCGACCGGGACATGCTCGTGGCACGCAAGGAAGGCCTGCTGGTCGTGCTGGCACCCGCGGAACCCCTGACATCCGCACGTAAGCCCGCTCATGCCGGCGCGACGAACAACCTCGGCAAGCTCATGTATTCCGAGCTCAACCGACTGCGGCGAGGCCGGCCGTGGCGGATCGCCGTCGGCCGGGCGCACGCAGGCGCATACGGCATCGCCCGCTCCTACGAGGAGGCCCGCGAGGGGCTCATCATGGCTACCCGAATGCACCTGGACCGACATGTGATCGACGCCGGTGACCTGCTGATCTACCGCGTGCTGCTCCGCGACCAACCGGCCATCGTCGACCTGGTACATGCGGTGCTCAGCCCCCTCACCCAGGCGCGCGGCGGCGCCCGGCCGCTGCTAGACACGTTGGATGCCTACTTCGACACCGGAGCCGTGGCCACCAAGGCCGCAGCGCGACTACACCTGTCCGTGCGCGCGGTCACCTATCGGCTGAACCGCGTCAAGACACTGACCGGCTACAACCCCGTCGAGCCCGCGCACCAGTTCACCGTGCATGCCGCCGTACTCGGTGCCCAGCTGCTCGGATGGCCCGAGCATGAGCTCCCGCCACCAGATACCTCACCGTGATCCAATCAGCATGGTGCCCACGAACCTCAGATGGGCGCTGAAGGGGTAAGCGGCCGGCGAGGCCCATGCCGGCCGCCACGCCGACCTGATGTTCATGCCCGACGGCCACAGCGGAGTTCGGCGACAACTTGCCCGGGGGCAATGACGACATCGCGGTCTGGCTGCCGGAGATGTTCTGGGCGCCACGGGCTGCGCCCTGGCCCGCTGCACCATAAAGGATCGTATGGACATCACCGGCGCCCGCTGGGGTCTCCACGGCGCCGAGGCCGTGCTCAAACCACGGGCCGTCCGAGCCAACGACGACTTCGAGGTCTACTGGTGCTACCACCTCAACCGAGAACGCCAGCGCATCCACAACTCCCGCTACGCCAACGGCGTCATTCCAGCCGCTGCGTAGTCACTTCGGGAAGCCGCACCCATTTCATTTGAACAGATGGTCCAGGCCCAACCAGTGAGCCGAGGACGATATTGGTGACCTGGCGGTGACGGCCACGAGAGCCCGCCCGCCCGTACTCTCGCGCTGTGGGACGATGGCAGGTGATTGGTGTTGGGCCTGACCCATGGCGAGGCTCGATGTCGCTAGCGCGGATGTGCCGCGTCCGAGCATGCGGACAGGCCGCGATCGGCGGAGGACACGATGGGCGAGGACGTCGGGTACCGAAGGATCTATGACGATGTGTCCTCGGAGGACGGCGTGCGGATTCTTGTGGACCGCATCTGGCCCCGCGGTATGCGCAAGGAGGACGCCCACCTCGATGAGTGGATGCGCGAGGTAGCACCGTCTACCGAGCTTCGCCGATGGTACGGACATGACCCCGACCGCTATGCCGAGTTCCGCCGCCGCTATCTCGCGGAGTTGCGCGATCCGGCGGGGCGTGACGCCGTCCAGCGCCTGCGTGAGACGGTCAACGACAACAAGACGACCTTGCTCACGGCCTCCCACGACCTTGAACACAGCCAGGCCGCCGTCCTCGCCCATTGGCTGAACGCTGCCGAAAAATCGTCGGCCTGACCTTGGTTCACGGCCAGGCGGAGCGGGAATCGAACGCAGCTTGAGCTGCCGACGCGTGTGACCGATGCGGGCGACTCCTATAGCACCGGACCACCGGGGAGGGGATCATGACGGTTGATCAGCTTTGGCACCCGCGACCGGCTCGATGTCGGCGGCGACGGAGCTGACGCAGCCAAGGCGGAGGTGATGTGATATGCCGAGAGTGGCAATCAACGGGCTGGGCAGGATCGGACGAGCGGCGCTGAGGATCCTGTTGGACGCCGACGGGCTCGACCTCGTCGCGTTCAACGACATCGCCGACGTGGACAACCTGGCCTACCTGCTCAGGTATGACACTGTGTATGGGCGCTACCACCGCGAGGTTAGCGTTGGGGACGGCGCACTGCTGGTCGACGGCAAGCGGATTGCGGCGTTCACCGAGCGTGACCCGGCGAATCTGCCGTGGGCTGACCTGGGGGTCGACCTGGTACTGGAGTGCACCGGTGCCGTCACCAGCGAGGAGGGCCTGAGAAAGCACCTTCGGGCTGGTGCGTCGTATGTGATCCTCTCCGCGCCGACGACGTCGGAGGCCATCCCCACGGTGGTGCATGGCGTGAATCGCCCCGACGGTGAGCCACGGATCATCTCGTGTGCGAGCTGTACGACCAACTGCATCACCCCTGTGATCGAGGTTGCTCATCGCCTGATCGCGGTGGAGCGGGCGGTGATGACGACTGTGCACGCGTACACCGCGGGCCAGCAGTTGGTGGATGGTCCTAGCAAGAGTTTTCGGCGGGGCCGGGCGGGCGCCGCCAATCTGGTGCCCACCTCTACCGGAGCGGCGCGGGCCACCACCCTTGCGGTGCCGGAACTGGCAGGCAGGTTCGACGGGATCGCGGTTCGCGCGCCCATCCCGGTGGGGTCGGTAGCCGACATCGTCTTCGTCGCCGGCCGGGCGACCACGGTCGAGGAGGTCAATGACGCGTTCCGGCAGGAGGCCGCGACCACCCGCTACCAGGGCATCCTCGGCGTCTCGGAGGATCCGCTGGTGTCCGCCGACATCGTCGGCGACCCACACGCCGCGGTCGTCGACCTTGAACTGACCCGGGTCGTCGACGGCACGCTGGTCAAGGTGATGGCCTGGTACGACAACGAATGGGGTTTCACCCATCAGATGATCCGCGAGGCTCGCGACATCCTCGGCGGCGCCTCCGCTTCCTAGCCTGCAGGGGTGTCGAGCGCGGCAGGTCACGCCGACATGGCCACGATTGACAGCGGCGTTCCCGGGTGTTCTTGAGGTCACGCAGTCAGACGCCACGAACGTTCTCATGGCCGGCTCTGCCTCCATCTTCTCAATACCGTCGAGTGGTCCCGCCTGATGCGTCGCGCCCCGGCCCGTCGCCGCGGCACCCAGCCGCCGGCTGCGCCGGCGAGGATCGCTACGTTTGTCGGTCCGCGTCGAGTGTCTCCAGCAGGCGAAGCCAGACCTCGCTCGCGGTCGGGTAGCTCGGCACCACGTGCCAAAGAACCGGGATCGGGATCTTGGCGACGACGGCCATCGTGGCCGAATGGGTCAGCTCGGCGACTCCGGTGCCGGCAAAAGTTGCCCCCACCACCACGTCGGCTGACCTGTCTATCACGAGCTTGGCGCGTCCTACGTCGTTGTGTCCGACCGGCCCCCGATGGCCGGCCACCTACCTCCCGAGGGCATCCCCGGGTGTTCAGCATCACATTCTGGCACTCAACGCCGCCGACAGAGTGCCAACAGTAACTTCCATGCTTGTAACTCTCTATGTCGAACGTGTGTGCGAAGCGCGCGAACATTCGCCTGATCCAAGACAGCGGTCGATTCGCGCGATCCTTCGTAGCAGATGGCACCGACAGGTTCAGCGTGAGTCGCGGCAAGTCCGGTCGCGTTGGTCACGAATCATGCGTCGCAGGGTTGCCGCAGGACGACTGGTGCCTGTGGGCACGGTGTAGAGCTTGACACCGTAGCGACACCGCATAGGTCAGGGGCCTGACCACCAAGATCGGTGATCACGCCCCTGACCTGCAACGTTACCTGGTAGCGGGGGCAGGATTTGAACCTGCGACCTCTGGGTTATGAGCCCAGCGAGCTACCGAACTGCTCCACCCCGCGTCGTGCCGACTAGTCTACGGGAGCCGGATCGCGGACACCAAATCTGCGGGCCTTCGGCGCACAGGCTGGGCTCAGATAGGGCAACTCGCAGGCGTGTCGCGACTGGTTGCGTCCAGTTTGCGAGCCATCCGAGCACGAATCGCCGTGCTCAGCCTCCGCCGGACGGCTGACCGCCGCCGGAGAGTTCATCTGCTCGGGCCAGCGCGTCCTCCAGCCGATCCAGCGCCTCGCCGTACGCAGCCCAGTCGCCCGCGCGTTGCGCTGCCTGGGCGTCCTCGTAGGCCTGCTGCGCGTCGGCGATCGCTGCCTCCAGGTCGCCAGCCGGCTCCTCCGGCGGCTGCGTCTCCTCCGGAGGCGGCGTCTCCTCCGGAGGCGGCGTCTCCTCCGTCGGTGGCACCTCGGTACCGGGCTCCTCGCCGGTGTCGGCACCCGACTCGCCTTGGAAGATCTGGTCCAGCGCCTCCTGCAGCGTCCCCGCGTAACCGATCCGGTCGCCGAAGGACACCAGAATCCGTTGCAGCAATGGGTAGGCGGCGTCACCGGACGCGCGTTGGACGTAGATCGGCTGCACGTAGAGCAGCCCGCCGCCGACCGGCAGCGTCAGCAGGTTGCCCTCGACCGTCTGGGCGTCGCCCTGACGAAGCAGGGACAGCTCGCGAGCGACCT
>JBOGDU010000043.1:0-7770 GCA_050743145.1 Jiangellaceae bacterium
CGTTTGCCATCGGCGCCGCGCTCGCCGGCCTGGCCTGGACACGGCGCCTGCGTGCCGGCGGTGCGCGGGTTCGCCCGCCGGGAATCGGGCCATTGGCCGCGACGACGCTGGCCTGGGCGCTCGAGGCCGCGGTCGTGTGGGAGGTCGCGCGCGTCGCGGGCATCGGGCTGACCCCGTGGCAGGCCGTGGCGGTCACCGCCGCGACCATCGCCGCCCAGACCGTCGCCGTGACCCCGGGCGGCCTCGGCACCTACGAGGCGGCTGCGACCGCGGCGATGGTCGCCCTGGGCGTTCCCGCCGCGGAGGCCTTCGCCGTCGCCCTCACGACGCACGCAGTCAAGACCGTCTACGCGCTCGTGATCGGCGCACACGCACTGGTCCGCCCGGCACCCGGGTACTGGGGACGGTTCCGGCTCCCCCGCCGGCTCCCGCCCCGACCGCTGCCGCGGATTCCCGCACCGGAGGCGCCGGTCGTCGTCCTCGTGCCCGTGCACGACGAAGAGACGACCGTCGCCGAGGTGCTCCGACGGCTCCCGCGGACCATGAAGGGCCGCCGCGTGGTCGCCCTGGTCGTCGACGACGGCTCCACCGACCACTCGGCGCGGGTGGCACGCGATGCCGGCGCCGTGGTCGTCGCCCAACCGCGCAACCTCGGCCTGGGAGCGGCGGTGCGCCGAGGCCTGGCCGAGGCGACGGCATTCGACCCCGCCGCAGTGGTCTACGTCGACGCGGACCTCGAGTACGACCCCGGCCAGGCCGAACGCCTGGCTGGCCCGGTTCTCGACGGCTCCGCCGACTACGTGGTCGGGTCCCGCTTCGCGGGCGACATCCACCGGATGCTCCCCCACCGGCGACTCGGCAACGTCGTGCTCACCCGCTGGGTGCGCTGGATGGCCCGGATCCCGGTCACCGACGGCCAGAGTGGCTACCGGGCGTTCTCACCGCGCGCCGCCGCCGAGGCCGAGATCGTCCACGACTACAACTACGCCCAGGTGCTCACGCTGAACCTGGTCGGGAAGGGCTTCGTCTACCGCGAGGTGCCGATCACCTATGCGTTCCGGGCGTCGGGCACATCGTTCGTCCGCCTCGGCCGGTATCTGCGCGCCGTCGTTCCGGGAGTGCACCGCGAGCTCAACCGGACTGCGGCCTCAGTCCTCGACGACATGGTGGTCGAAGCGCTCACGGGCGGCGGTCCAGGCGTATCGGTCGAACCGACCGTCGTCGCGAAGCGCGTCGACGGCGTCGTAGGCCATGACGAGCGCGTGGTGGGTGTTGTCGTGGGCGAACAGCCCCTGCCGGCCGAAGGTCACCACCCGGCGGAGCATGCGAGCCCACGTGTCGACGCCGGCGAGGTCGTGCTCGAAGCCGACCCGGTACACGGGGTAGACCTGCCCGAGCCGGCGGGTCTCGACGTGCAGGCGGTCCACGGCGGGTAGGCCGGTGCGGGCCAGCGCCTCGTCGACGAGGTCGGCGAGGGACTCGTCGTCCAGACCCCAGACCTCGTCGGTCATCGAGCACGGGATCTCCGCACACAGGACCGACCGGTCGGCCGGGTCGTCGGCGCTGTCGCGGTAGTTGGCCGGCTCGGAGATGCGGGAGATGGGCGTCTCGGGTCCCGGCACGTAGTGCGCGTCGAAGGAGGTCCACCGTCCCCCCCGATGGGCGACGTAGACGAGCAGCATCGCGCGGAACCGCAGCCGGCTGGCCGATTCGATGTCGGCGAGCGACGGCGCCGGTCGGGCGATCCGGGCCAGGACGGGCAGCGGAAGAGTCGAGAAGACGTAGCCCGCCGTGAACTGGTCGGCGTCCTGGGTGCCGACGACGACCTCGTCCTCGACGACCCGCACGCTGTCGACCTCCGCCTCGAGCCGAATGTCGGCACCTGCCGCCGAGGCTGCCTCTGCCAGCGCCTCGACGATCTGGCCGAATCCGTGCCTGGGGTAGAAGTAGGCCTGTCCATGCCCGTCGCCGCGGTTGCCGCGCATGATCCGAGCGGCGATCTTCCAGGCGGTGTCGGCCGATACCCGACGCCGCGCCTGGACGCTGCTGATGCGGTCGCCGGGAAGTCCCCACAACTTCTGGGCGTAGGGCGCGTACAGCTCGTCGTAGAGGGTCCGCCCGAGCCCCGCGCGCAGCACCCCGGCGTACGTGTCCGACCTGACCCTCCGCAGCGGGGCCGCTGCGGAGTCACGTGCGATCCGCGCCACGAGCGGCGCCGGCAGCTCTCGGGCGAGCTCGCCGGCGCGAAGAGGGAAGCCCACCCATCGGCCGGCCACCCGCAGCCGCCCGTTGCGTCGGCGGGTCTGCAGGTCGTCGCCGAGCAGGCCGCGAAGGTCGGCGAGCACACGGGGCGGCGTGGAGGGATGCAGGCGATGGGACCCGTGGTCGACCCGCATGCCCGCGACCTCGAACGAGCCGGCCAGCCCACCCACCCGCCCGGCCCGCTCGAGGACGGCGACCTTGAGCCCGCGCCGGGCAGCCCGCCACGCGGCGGCGAGCCCTGCCGGGCCGGCGCCGAGGACGACGAGGTCGTGCGATCTGTTCATAGGGGTGTCGCCGAGCCTAGCGCCGGTACCGGATCCGGCACGTCGCCTCGACGATCTTCGAGCCCGCGTGTCGTCATGAGATAGCTTAGGCTAGCCTTACTTTCGATGGGCACCCACATCCTGGCCACCGCCGACCGACTTCATCCTCTCGGTCCGGTGCTCGAGTCGGTCGTCGAGGTCGCACCGGGCTTCCCGCCGGCGTCGATGGGTGGCGACGACACGGCGACCTGGTACCCCGCGAGCTGGCTCGCCGATCCGGACGGGCCGGCCCTGCACGCCCTGCTGGACGACGCTGCGCGCCGATGGAGCGTCGGCCCCCACGCCGCCGCAGGCCTGGCCTTCAAGGGATACGCCTGGGCGGCGACGCTGCCGGTCGTCGTCGGCTGGGCCGCGCAGCGCCGGGTGCCTCTTCCCGAGACCGACCGGGTTCGGGTCGGCATCTCCCCCGATCCACCCTTCGTCCGGTTCGATCTTGCGGACGCCGCTGTAGCCGTCCTGCCCGGCGACCCGGCCGCCGCGCATCCGTCCGCCCAGGTGGTAGGCGACCCCGGCGGGCTGCTCGACGCGGCGAGGGCGGCCCTGGTCGACGACCACCTCGCCGCCGTCGTCGCCGCCTTGCACAGCGCGACCCGGGTCGGCGAACGCCTGTTGTGGGGATCGGCCGCCGAGGCGATCGCCCAACCCGCGCTGCTCATGCCGGGCCGCACCGTCGCTGACCGAGTCGGCACCGCGCGGATGCTGCTGGACTCGTTCGGTGAGCGGGTCCGGGACCTGATCGACGTGGTCGACGCTCCCGACGGCCCACGGGTGCGGCGACGCACGTGCTGCCTGTGGTTCACCGCCGCCGATGGCCGGGGCCGCTTCTGCGCATCGTGCTGCGTCGTCCGCCCCTGAACGCACCCTCTAGCCTGACCGGATGACCGGCGCCTGCCTGCCGTTCGTCACCGACGTGCGCGCTGCCCTCGCCGCGGCAGCCGACCCGGCCAAGGCGGCGCCCATGCAGGCCTACATGAAGTCGGCGATGCCGTTCCTCGGGGTGCCCAAGCCTGCCCGCACCGCCGCGCTCCGTCCGGTGTTCCGGTCCCACGTACTCCCCGACCGCGAGAGCTGGGAGGCCACCGTCCGCCTGCTATGGGACCGTGCCGAGTTCCGCGAGGAGCGCTACGCGGCCACGGATCTGGCCCGGCACCGAAACTATGCCGCGTGGTCGACCGACCCGAGGTCGATCGATCTCGACGACCATCTGGTCGTCACCGGCGCCTGGTGGGACCACGTCGACGAGGTGGCGATCCGGCTGGTCGGGCCGCTGCTGCGCGCACATCCGGTCCGCATAGACCGGGTCGTGCGTCGCTGGTCGCGGGACGGGGACCGCTGGCGGCGCCGGGCCGCGGTCATCTGTCAGGTCGGCTCCCGGGACGCCACCGACACCGCGCTTCTCGCCGACTGCATCATGGCCAACGCCGACGACCCCGACTTCTTTCTCCGCAAGGGCATCGGCTGGGCCCTTCGCGAGCACGCCAAGACCGATCCGGACTGGGTGCGTGCCTTCGTGGCCACCTACCGAGGACGCCTGTCACCCCTGTCCACCCGCGAAGCCACCCGAACGTTGCCCCCACACCACGACGCCCGCGTCCCCGAATGATCACGTTAAGAGGGTCCGTCCCCCCGATGCCAGGTCTCCAGACCTGGTGAAGGGCCCAGAGACCCTCTTGACGTGATCATTCGGTCCGGCACCAGTCGTCACGTGGTGCACTCTCCCGGTCGGGGTTACCGGCGAGTAGCATCGGTTCCATACCCGAAGGAGGCGCTCGTGCAGCGTGCCACCCGCCAACTCCGAGACGTCGTGTTCGTCGACGGCGTCCGCACGCCGTTCGGCAAGGCCGGCCCGCAGGGGATGTACTACGAGACCCGCGCCGACGACCTCGTCGTCAAGTGCATCCGCGAGCTACTGCGGCGCAACCCCCAGCTGCCACCGGAGCGCATCGACGACGTCGCCGTGGCCGCCACCACGCAGATCGGCGATCAAGGGCTCACCATCGGCCGTACCGCTGCGCTGCTCGCCGGCTTGCCGCGGTCGGTGCCCGGGTACGCCATCGACCGCATGTGTGCCGGCGCGATGACCGCGGTGACGCCGACGGCGGCTGGGATCGCGTTCGGCGCGTACGACGTCGTCGTCGCCGCCGGCGTCGAGCACATGGGGCACCACCCGATGGGCGAGGGCGTCGACCCCAACCCACGCTTCCTGGCCGAGAAACTCGTCGACCCGTCGGCCCTGGTCATGGGTCAGACCGCGGAGAACCTGCACGACCGGTTCCCCCACCTGACCAGGGAGCGGGCCGACGCGTATGCGGCGGCGAGCCAGGCCAAGCTCGCCAAGGCCTACGCCGACGGCAAGGTGCAGCCCGACCTCGTGCCGGTCGCGACCCGCAGCGCCGAGCAGGGCTGGGGTCTCGCGACGGCCGACGAGCCGCCGCGGCCGGGCACCACCGTCGAGGATCTCGCGGGCCTGAAGACCCCGTTCCGCCCACACGGCCGCGTGACGGCGGGGAACTCCGCGGGCCTCAACGACGGCGCGACCGCCGCCCTGCTGGCCTCGGCCGACGTGGCGACGGAGCTCGGCCTGACTCCACGCATGCGGCTGGTGTCGTACTCGTTCGCCGGCGTGGAGCCCGAGTTCATGGGCGTCGGCCCGGTGCCGGCGACGGACCGGGCGCTGGCGCAGGCCGGCCTGACGATGGACGCCATCGGCCTGGTCGAGATCAACGAGGCGTTCGCCGTGCAGGTGCTGGCTTTCCTCGACCACTACGGCATCGCCGACGAAGACCCGCGGGTCAACCCCTACGGCGGCGCGATCGCGCTCGGGCACCCGCTGGCCTCGTCCGGAGTCCGCCTGATGACGCAGCTGGCCCGGGCCTTCGAGGACCGCCCGGAGGTCAGGTACGGCATCACGACGATGTGCGTCGGTATCGGCATGGGCGGAACGGTCGTCTGGGAGAACCCCCGCCACGCCGACTACGGCATCGCCGCCGGCGACGAGGCGGCAGCCTGATGGCCGGCCCCGACACCGCTGCGTTCCCCGGCGAGGTCGTCACCCGGGCGCTGGTCCGCTTCGTCGACCTGCCACTCGGCGCGGGCAAGGCGGCGCTGATCACACTCGACAACGGCCACGACCACACCAAGCCCAACACGCTCGGGCCGGCCAGCCTGCTCGCGCTCGACCGGGCGCTCGACACCGCCTACGGCGAGGCCGGGGTGGTCGCGGTATGCCTCACCGGCAAGCCGTTCATCCTGGCTGCAGGCGCCGACCTGGGCGGCGTCGCGCTCGTGACCCGGCGTGAGCAGGGCCTCGAGATCGCCCGCCTGGGCCACCGGGTGTTCGCCCGGCTCGGCGACGGACCGGTGCCGACCTTCGCCTTCGTGAACGGCCTCGCCCTCGGCGGCGGGCTGGAGATGGCCCTGAGCTGCACATACCGCACCGTCCACGCGGCCGTGGCCGGCGTAGCCCTGCCCGAGACCTTCCTCGGGCTCGTCCCCGGGTGGGGCGGGTCGTGGCTGCTGCCCAACCTGGTGGGCCCGGAGAAGGCCGTCACCGTCATCGTCGAGAACGCGCTCAACCAGAACCGGATGCTCAAGGGCCACCAGGTCGCCGAGCTCGGCATCGCCGACGCACTGTTCGACGGCGCCGACTTCCTCGAGCAGTCCCTGTTGTGGACCGCCCGGGTGCTTCGTGGCGACCTCACCGTCGACCGCGGGGAGATCGACCGCGACGAGTCGGCCTGGACGGCGGCGGTGGCCCGGGGCAGATCCCTCGCCGACGCCAAGGTGCACGGGGTCGCACCGGCCCCGTACCGGGCGCTCGAGCTCGTCGCGGCGGCCCGGACGGCGACGCGGGACGAGGGCTTCGCCGCCGAGGACGAGGTGCTCGGCGACCTGATCATGAGCGAGGAGTTCCGCTCCGGGGTCTATGCCTTCGACCTGGTGCAACGCCGGGCGAAGCGTCCGGTCGGCTCACCGGACGCGACACTGGCTCGCCCGGTGACGAAGGTCGGTCTCGTCGGCGCCGGTCTGATGGCCGGCCAGCTCGCGCTGCTGTTCGTCCGCCGGCTGCAGGTGCCGGTGGTCCTCACCGACCTGGACCAGCCGCGCGTCGACAAGGGCGTCGGGTACGTCCATGCGGAGATCGCGAAGCTCGCCGGCAAGGGCAGGATCACCACCGAGCAGGCCACGCGGCTCACCACACTGGTCACCGGCAGCACCGACACCGCGGCGTTCTCCGACGCGGACTTCGTCCTCGAGGCCGTCTTCGAGGAGATGAAGGTCAAGCAGCAGGTGTTCGCCGACCTCGAGGCAGTGGTCTCACCCGAGTGCGTGCTGGCGACGAACACCTCGTCGCTGTCGGTCACCGAGATGGCCTCGCAGCTTGCGCATCCCGAACGCGTCGTGGGCTGCCACTTCTTCAACCCGGTGGCCGTGCTGCCGCTGCTCGAGGTCGTCCGCACCGAGCGGACAGGCGACGCAGCGCTCGCGACGGCATTCGCTGTCGGCAAGGAGCTGAAGAAGTCCTGCGTACTGGTCAAGGACGCGCCCGCGTTCGTCGTCAACCGGATCCTCACCCGGTTCATCGGCGAGATCACCCGGGCCGCGGACGAGGGCACGCCGCTCGAGGTCGCGGACCGCGCCGCAGCTCCACTCGGGCTGCCGCTGTCGCCGTTCGTCCTCCTGCAGCTGGTCGGTCCGGCGGTCGCGTTGCACGTCGCCGAGACCATGCACGAGGCGTTCCCCGACCGGTTCGCGGTCTCGGAGAACCTACGCCGGCTGGTGGCGGCCGGCAGACCAGGCATCTGGTCGTGGGACGCGCAGGGCCGGCCCTATCTCGACGACGACACGCGGGCCCTGTTCGAGCACGGCGACACGGTCCGCACCGAGACCGAGGTGCTCGACCGTGCGCTGACGGCGTTGGCGCAGGAGATCAGGCTGATGCTGGACGAGGGCGTGGTGGCCGAGCCCCAGGACATCGACCTGTGCCTGCTGCTCGGTGCCGGCTGGCCGTTCCACCTCGGCGGCATCACGCCCTACCTCGACCGCACCGGCGTCTCAGAACGGGCCACCGGCCGCCGGTTCCTACCGCCCGGTGTCGCCAGCGTCCCGACCACGTAGAGCGGCTGTCAGAGGGAACCACGGGGTGCGACCCACTCGGTCGCCTGCCCTGTGACGGCGGCGATGC
>JBOGDU010000044.1:0-13101 GCA_050743145.1 Jiangellaceae bacterium
ACCGCAGGCCGATGACCGGGTTGAGCGGGTTGGTGTTGACGTCCATGACCGGAGCGAAGTTCATGTTCACCCCGACCGCGTCGAGCTCCTCACCGACGATGGTCCACCCCTGCTCGGCCAGCTCCGCGGAGCGGGTCGCACCCATGGCCATGTGGCCGGGGAACTCGGTGGCCGGCGCCTGCATGCGGTTGACGATGCCGGTCTCCTGGTCGATCGTCAGGCTCAGCGGGATGCCCGACGGCTCGCTGACCGCGACCTCCTGCAGCGAGTTGCTGAAGGCGTTGAGTTGGGTCGGGTTGCTGATGTTGTTCGCGAAGTAGAGCACCCCGCCGAGATGGTACTTCTGCACCACCTCGGCTGGGGTGTCCACGCCGTATCTCTGCTGATTGGCGCCCTGGCCGCTGATGTCGTCCGCGTGCTGGCCCGATACCGAGGTGAAGAAGAGCTGACCGACCTTCTCCTCCAGCGTCATCCGCGCCATCGTGCTCCGCAGGAAGCCCTCCCGGACATCCACCGGTGGCCCAGGCCGCTCGCGTTCGGCATGGTCGGGCATCTGCGCCAGCGCCGCGGGGGCGAATGCCGCCGTCGTGAGCAGCGCCGACACCACCGCCGACACCAACACACTGCCTGTGGTCCTTGGTTTGACCTTCATCGAAACCCTCTCGTCCCGGACGAGGTGCGTACCTGTCTCAGTTGGATCGGCTCATGGGCCGCTGCCGATGGTGAACTCGCGTACTTGGAGCAGGGTCGAGAACGGGCCTTCCTCGGTCTGGAGTGGCCACGGCACCTGCGGCGACCGGTAGTAGTTGACGTCCAGCACATCCCAGCGTTCAGCCTGGGCCGCCAGCCGCAACCGGTAGTCCTCCCAGTCGCGTGCCGACTGTGGCGTCCACCCGATCTCCGCGACACCGGCCATCCGCGGGTAGGCCATGTGCTCGGCGTCGTCGATGTCGAGGATCGTCTCGGTCCACAGCGGGGCCTCCACGCCGAGGATGTCCTCGTCGGTGACCCCGTTGATGTGCGCTCCTGGGTTCCAGTCGTAGGACCGCATCACCTCGACCGTGCCGGCCCAGGTCAGCCCAAGGTCGGGCGGGACACCGGGCGCGTACTTCATGTCCAGGTAGATCCGGTTCGCCGGCGACATGACCACGTTCATGTCCTTGGCCACCGCCATCCGGGCCAGGTTTCCTCCGGATCCCCCGCCGGTCGCGGTGCTCCAGTGCTGGGCCACTGAGCCGGGCAGCGGGTTGGACTGAGCGATCTCCGCCCACCCCATCATGGTCTTGCCGTTGTCCTCCACCATGTCCCGAACCCGGTCCATGAACATGACGTAGTCCTCGTCCGAGGTCTGGAATGCCTCGTCGCCGCCGGCGTGGAAGTACGGCCCGGGCGTGATCTCGGAGATCTCGCGGATCACGTCGTCCATGAACTCGTAGGTGAGCTCGTCGTGCACGCACAGCGCGCTGAACCCCACACCCGTGCCGGTGTAATGCGGCTCGTCCTCCCAGCCACTGAGGAAGCGGTGGGACGGCAGGTTGCCCGGGCGGCAGGAGTTCAGCTCGGGGTAGGAGACCTCCGCGGCATTGGTGTGTCCCGGCACGTCGATCTCGGGCACGACGGTGATGTAGGACCGGGCCGCGTACTCGACGATCTCGGTGTAGTCGGCCTTGGTGAAATACCCACCCGGACCGCCCCCGACCTCGCTGCTGCCCCCGATTCGGGTCAGGTCAGGCCAGCTGTCTATCTGGATGCGCCAGCCCTGGTCGTCGGACAGGTGCAGGTGGAACCGGTTGACCTTGTACAGCGCCAGCAGGTCGATATAGCGCTTGACCTCCTCGACGGTCAGGAAATGGCGGGCCACGTCGAGGTGGGAACCGCGCCACTCGTACCGCGGGTAGTCCACGATCCGCACGCCGGGCACGGTCCATGGGCCCGGCTGCACGGTGTCCGCCTCGATCTCGGCCGGAAGCAGCTGGCGCAGCGTCTGGGTGGCTCGGAACAGCCCTTCCGCGGTGGCGGCGGCCAGCCGGACACCGTGGCCGTACACGTCCAGCGTGTAGCCCTCCTGGCCGAGCGTCTCCTCGTCGGCGGTGAGCGTCAGGTGGATGTTGCGCGGGCTGTTCCCGGGAGCGTCCGGCCGGTCCTGCAGACCCCATCCCTGGCGGGCGACCGGGAGCGGGTAACCGGTGGCCGTGCGGAGGAAGTCCGCGAGTTGCCTTGCCGTGGACACGGCCGGGTCATGCGGCAACCCCGGATCGACGGTGATCTTGCTGTTCGAGCCGAGGGTGAATACCTCACTGGTGGTCTCCATCGAGACCGGCGCAGGAATCAACGCCGGCGGGTCGGCCGACCCCTCCTCCGCCTGTGCGCCTGCCGGCAGGCTCACACCGGCCGACACCACCAAGGCAGCGGCAAGACCGGCCACGAACCGGGATCGGACACGACGGATGACACGATGGGCAATGATCATGGTCGCTCCTTCGCTCGGTCATGCTCAGCAGCTGAGTAGTGCGCCAGCCCAGCCAACGTGAACGCCCCTGACCCGGCACCGGCGACCTCGACACCACGGCGAGGCACCACACACCATCGACGGCTCTCGTCGCCACGAGGACGGAGCCCGACGCCAGCGCCGAGACCAGCGGCTGCACCCAGGGCAGCTCCCGCCCCGGAACGGGTCGCGCCGCTACGATTCTTGCCTGCGCGAGGGGACACACGGCCTACTTCCTGTATGAAGATGCCGCCCCTCATCACATATCGAGAATTATTGATCTACGCGCTCGTCGCCGCAAGGGTCTCCTGCGGCCAATCGAAGGGCGACACGCGACCAAGCAGCGCTGTGGACGGCCCGCGTTCGCACGGTGACGGCCTCTGGGGCACCGTCGTCACCGGTTCAGCCAAGCTGGTCGTGCAGGGAGCGGCCCTTCGCCCGGGCGGCGTCCGCCAACGACGCCCGGGCGGCTTCGAGACGGGCGTAAAGCTGCCGGTCGGAGGTGGCCAGGACGCGCGCGGCCAGGATGCCCGCATTCCGGGCGCCGCCGATCGACACCGTGGCGACGGGGATGCCCGCCGGCATCTGCACGATCGAGAGCAGTGAGTCCAGACCGTCGAGGCGCGCGAGCGGCACCGGCACGCCGATCACGGGCACAGAGGTCACCGATGCCAACATCCCCGGCAGGTGCGCGGCTCCGCCGGCGCCGGCCACGATCACCCGCAGTCCACGGCGTGCGGCCGACTCGCCGTACGAGAGCATGTCGGCCGGCATCCGGTGCGCGGAGACGACGCCGACCTCGTACGAGACACCGAGCCCACCCAGCACGTCGGCCGCCTCCGACATGACCGCCCAGTCGGAGTCGGACCCCATGACGATCCCGACCAGTGCAGGCCCCTCCCCGACGGTGCGCGCGAGGGCACCGGCCCGCTCGTCCGGTGTGGGAAATGCACCGGAATCCGACACGTCATTCATCGATGTCTCCTCGCAGGAAGGCCGCGGCGTGCCGAGCACGGTCACGGAGGTCGTCGACGTCGTTGCCGCTCACCGCGACGTGGCCCACCTTGCGCCCCGGCCGCACGGCCTTGCCGTACCAGTGGATCCTCAGCTCGGGATCGCGCGCCAACACGTGCCGATAGGCGGCGTAGGTCTCCGGGAGGTCGCCGCCGAGGACGTTGACCATGACGGTGTACCGCGCCCTGGGTGCGGGCGAGCCGAGTGGCAGGTCGAGGACGGCGCGCAGGTGGTTCTCGAACTGGCTGGTCACGGCGCCGTCGATGCTCCAGTGACCGGAGTTGTGCGGGCGCATGGCCAACTCGTTGACCAGCAGGCGCCCGTCGATGGTCTCGAACAGCTCGACGGCCAGAACGCCGACGACGTCCAACTCCGCGGCGATGGTCAGCGCGATCCGCTCCGCCTCGACGGCCAGGTCGGCCGGCAGACCCGGCGCAGGTGCGACGACCTCGACGCAGATCCCGTCGCGTTGGACCGACTCGACGGCCGGGTACGCCACCCCCTGCCCGGATGGCGAACGCGCGACCACTGCAGACAGCTCGCGCCGGTAGTCGACCAGCTCCTCGGCCAGCAGGCAGGCGCCGACCCGGAGCGGATCGGTCAGGTCGTCGGCCGACCGCACCACCCACACGCCTCTACCGTCGTAGCCGCCGCGGATCCGCTTCAGCACCAGCGGCCAGCCGACCTCGGCGGCGAACGCCGACACCTCGCCGGCATCGGCGACAATGCGGTGGCGCGGGCACGGAACACCGACGGCGGTCAGCCGGGCCCGCATGACGCCCTTGTCCTGCGCGTGGAGCAGTGCCGCGGACCCAGGTCGGACGACGACCCCTGACGACTCCAGCGACCGCAGGTGGTCGGGCGGCACGTGCTCGTGGTCGAAGGTGACGACATCGCACCCGGCGGCGAAGGCACGCAGATCGGCGAGCGCCTTCTCGTCGGCCACCACGGCGCCCGGGACGACCTGGGCTGCCGACTCGTCCGGCGAGGCGACCAGCACCGTCAGCCGAACCCCCAACGCGATCGCCGCCGGCTGCGTCATACGGGCCAACTGGCCGCCTCCGACCATGCCGACGACCGGCCGGCCGGCGGGACTCGTCACGGAGGCACAGGCTAGCGATGCCGGGACCGGGCCCGACGTGCCCTACCCTTGCCGCGTGCTCGACACCGCCATCCGCCCGCCTCAGGGTGCGCCGGCACCCGTTCACACCGCGTTCCGCCTCTGGTACCAACTCCACCACCTCATCCGGGAGAGCCTGAAGTTCGCGACCGTGGGAAGCGTCGGCTTCGTCGTCGACATCACGGTCTTCAACGCCCTGCTGTACGCCGGTGGCGATGGCCCGCTGCAGCACAAGCCCCTCACGGCCAAGACGATCTCGGTACTGGTCGCAACCCTGGTCACGTACACCGGGAACCGGGTGTGGACGTTCCGCCACCGGGCCCGCACCGGCGTCGCCCGCGAGTACGCGCTGTTCTTCCTGCTCAACGGCGTCGGCCTCGGGATCGCGCTCACGTGCCTGGGCTTCTCGCGCTATGTCCTGGGCCTGTCCGGGCCGCTGGCCGACAACGTCGCCGCGAACGTGATCGGGCTCTCCCTGGGCACCCTGTTCCGCTTCTGGTCGTACCGCCGCTGGGTCTTCCCCGAGCCGGGCCGACGCCCTCTCCCCGAGGCCGCGACGCTCTGACCATCACTCCCGCAGGGCGTACACGGGGATTCCGTCGACGGTTGCCACCCGCTGGTACCTCTGCTCCAGCAGCCGGGACAGTCCGCCGTCCGGGTCGAGCAGCTCCGGCGGCTGGGCAACGGCGATCGCAGCCGGTGGGTCGTCGCCGGCGACCTGGTCGATGATCGCCTCGGATGCGCCGTCGATGTAACGCACCGGACGGAACCACAGGAACGGCGTCGCGGGTTCGCGGTCGGCGTAGGCGTAGACCGACGCCGCGGCCCAGACGACGAGCACCCTCTCGTCCGGATCACTCAGTTCGGCCAGCTCGTGCCCGACTCGCTCGGCCGAGGCCAGCCGCAGGTCACCTGTCGCATCGGTTACCAGCTCAGCCGGAGAATCGGTCGCCAGGAACGGTGCCCACCCGACGGCGAGAACGACGATCCCCGCGACAACGGCCGGCACCACCCGGCGCGGCATCCTGGCCCACGCCACTCCGGCGGCGACGGCCCCGAGCGGCAGGAGCTGCAGCCAGTAGTGGGTATGGAACAGCCCGCCCCCGACGACCCCGACCAGCCCACCTGCCAGCCAGGCCGCGAACACGCTGTGACGGCGGCCGAGCCTGCTGAGGCACACCAACCCGACCGCCAACAGCGGCGCCGCGTCGAGCACGAGCGGCGGCACCGCCTGCCAGAACAGCTCGAGCCGTCCGAGGACACCCTCGGCGGCCGGGTCGCCGTGAAACCGATAGCCCACGACGGCGAACCACCAGCGGTCGAAGCCCACCGAGCCGCCGTGCACGACGGCCACGACCCATGGCAACACCGCCCAGCCGAGCGCGGGCAGACGGGACCGCGCGTGCGGGGCGACCAGGACGACGGCCACCAGCAGACCTTCGACGGCGGACTGCTTGACCAGCGGCGCGGTGCTCACCAGGAGCATTCCGGCCGCGAGCAGGCCGCCCGAGGTCCGGCCTGCCTTCCGCCAGGCCAACAGGCCGGCGATGCCGAGCGTCGTGAAGGCACCCGCGAGAAGCTCGCCGTTCGCGGCCCAGCCCTCCAGGCGTGGTGCAGGCGACACGAGCAGGTAGAGGCCGGCGGCGGCGAGCGCGGCATTGCGTCCGGCGAGTGTCCGGGCAGCCCAGGCGACGCCCAGGGCCGTCACTGCGGTCGCCACCAGGGCGAGGACGCGGACGCCGGTCGGCCCGCTCTCCCACGCGACGCGGTACAACAGCACGAGAGCCTGCGGCCGGTCGACCCAAGCGTCGCCGTACAGGGAGGCACCGTCGGCCCAGCGCCCCGCCACGACGCCGTAACCCGCTTCGTCAGCGGTCAGCGGTACCCCCGCGAAGCGCAGCCTCATGGCTGCCGCCGCGGCGACAGCGAGGGCGAGCAGGAGAAAGCGCCACGATCGTCGACGGACCGTCGTGCCCAAGGGCTGCAACGCCTGCCGGCCAGCGGATGGAGTCGTCCCCGCCGAGCCCTGCCCGGCGATGGACACACCGTCCGCCGGACGATCCTGCGCCCGAACGGCGGGCTCGACCTCCACGGCGCAGGTGTCCGCTCAGGCGGCGGTGGTACGCGTGCGAGGACCGGCGCGGAGCACCTGCGACGGCAGCTCGTGCCCGACCAACTGCTCGGCCTGGGCCGCCACGTCGATCAGCGCATCCAGGTCGACCCCCGTGGCGACCCCCATGTCCTCGAGCATGTGCACGAGCTCCTCGGTGGCGATGTTGCCGGACGCGCCGGGGGCGTACGGGCAGCCACCGAGGCCACCCACCGACGCGTCGAAGTCGTCGACGCCGAGTTGGAGGGCTGCGAGCACGTTGGCCAGGCCCGTGCCCCTGGTGTTGTGAAAGTGGAGGCCGAGCGCGAGGTCCGGGTGCGCCGACCGGGTCTCGCCGACCAGGCGGGTGACCCGCGTGGGAGTCGCCATGCCCGTGGTGTCTCCGAACGCCGCCGAGTCGACACCGCCGGTAACGGACCGGCCGAGCACATCGAGCACCCTCGACACGGGCACGTCGCCCTCGTAAGGGCACCCCCAAGCCGTTGCCACGATCACCTGGACCGTGCCGCCGCGCTCGTGTACCAGGTCGACCAGGGCTGGGAGATCGGCCAGCGACTCGTCGGTGGACCTGTTGATGTTGCGCCGGTTGTGGGTGTCGGACGCGGAGACGACGACCTCGATCTCGGTGAAGCCGGCGTCCAACGCCCGCTGGGCGCCGCGCAGGTTCGGGACGAGGGCGGAGTAACGGACCGCCGGGTTGCGCCGGATCCGCGACCAGACCTCGTCGACGTCGGACATCTGGGGGATCGCCCGTGGATGGACGAATGCGACGGTCTCGATCCGGGTGAGCCCCGTGCCGGACAGGGCGTCGATGAGCGCGACCTTGCCGTCGGTCGGTACCGGGTCCTCGTTCTGCAGGCCGTCCCGGGGGCCGACCTCGCGCAGGGTGATCCGCTCGGGCAGGTCATTCATCTGGTGATCACACTCCGCTCCTCATGCGGCGGCACGCTTCACTCCGCTGGCCAGTCCGGACGCCGCCTTTCGTTGAACGCCGCGACCCCCTCCCTTCTATCCCCGCTGAACGCGGTCGCACGCCAGCAGGCGTCCTCGATCTCGAGGCCGGCGGCGAGCGGGACGTCGAGGCCGAGTCGCATGGCCCGCTTCGCGTTGCGGGTGCCCACTGGCGAATGGCTGCTCACGGCCGCCGCGAGTTCGAGAGCCGAGTCCCGGTCCATGCCGGCTGGGACGAGGCGGTCGGCGAGGCCCAGCCGGTACGCCTCGGCGGCGTCGACGCGTCGGGCGGTGAAGATCAGGTCGGCGGCGCGACCCCACCCGATGCGGCGGGCGAGAAGCTGCGTGCCGCCGCCACCCGGGATCACACCGACGGAGACCTCCGGCAGGCCGAAGACCGCGGTCTCGTCGGCGACGATCAGGTCACAGGCGAGGGCAAGCTCGCACCCGCCGCCGAGGGCGTACCCGTGCACGGCCGCGATGGTCGGCACCGGCAGGTCGAGGACACCGCCGTACGCGCTGCGAGCAACCGGCCGCTGGCGCCGCATCTCGTCGTCGGTGACCGTGTTGCGCTCCTTGAGGTCGGCGCCGACGCAGAAGGCCTTCTCCGCCGACGACGAGAGCACGACGGCGCGCACGCTGCTGTCCGCGGCCAGTTCCGCCGCGGCGGCCGCGATGGCCGCCGCCTGCGCGGTGGAGACAGCGTTGAGCGCCGCCGGCCGGTCGAGCACGAGCTCGGCGACATGCCCTGCGTCGTCGGCGCGGCGGACGATCACGCCTGCCCCGGGACTGCTCACGACTCCGACCCTATTCCGGCCCTCCCGTTGATCACGTTCACCACCCTGGTGGATGGTTCACCAGGCGCCGGAACCTGGTGAACCGTCTCCGATCATGGTGAACGTGATCAACTGACGCGCCAGGGTCAGGCGGCGCCGCGGTCACCGCTCGCCCGGGTCATCGCGACTCCAGTCGTACGGTTCGTCGCGGGGCAAGGGCCTGGTGCGCGCGGCGGGGCTCGAGTCAGGTTCTGCGTCTGCCTCCGCGGCGTCGCTCGCCGTCGGCGCCCGTCGCGGCGACGACCATCCATGCGCCTGCCTGATCAGCTCGCTCATCTCCAGCTGGACGGCCTGGACGCGCGGGACGTCGCGCAGCACGATCGTCCCCTGCTCGCTCGCCGCGGAGACGTTGAGCGACCCGCAGCGGAGCATCCGGTCGACGACGCCCTGGTGGTAGGCCACGTCGTTGATCCGCCCCAGCGGGATGTCCCGACCGTGCCGGTTGATGACGCCCTGGCGGGTGATGAGGCGCTCGCTGGTCACGGTGTAGGTCGTGCTCAGCCAGACCAGGAAGGGCCACAGTGACCACCGCAGGATCAGACCCACGGCGACGACGAGCAGCACCCACCGGCCGACCGATCCGGCGCCGCTCTCGGGCAGCACAGCGAGGCCGAAGCCGATGGCCGCCGCCATCACGATCAGGACGAGGACGGGGACGATCAGGGACTTGACGTGCGTCCGCATGTGCAGGATGACGCGCTCGTCCTCGCCGAGGAGGCGCTGCGGAAACCCCATGGCCGCAGCCTATCCCGATGATCATGTCGAGGCCGACGCAGGTCAGCCGCACCAGGCGCGGAGGTGCACGATGTCGCCGGCTCCAACGACGGCGTCACCGGTCGGCGTTCGCAGGACCAGCCGGCCCGCCGCGTCGATGTCGACGGCTCGGCCCTCGATGGTCGCGTCACCGGGCAGGTCGACACGGACCTCGCGGCCGAGCGTGTCGCAGACCGCCCGGTAAGCCGCCCCCAGCCAGGGAGCCGGGTTCCCGCCCTGTCCGACCCACGCCTCGTACCGTGAACTCAGGCAATCGACCAACGTTGCGAGCACCGCTTCCGGGTCGACCTCCGAGCCGGAGCCGGCCGCGAGCGAGGTCGCACCCTGCGGTGCGGCCGAGATGTTGAGCCCTATGCCGACGACGGCGGCTGGACTCTCGCCGCCCTCGACCCGCTCGACCAGGATCCCCGCCAGCTTGGCGCCACCCAGCAGCACGTCGTTGGGCCACTTCAGCACCGTGTCGACCCCGGGGATGGTCCGCAGCGCCTCCACCACGACGACCCCGGCCAACAAGGGAATCCAGGGCCACCGATGGGCCGGTACGCCGGACGGCCGAAGCAGGGCCGACACCGCCAGCCCGGCTCCCCGTGGGCTGCTCCAGGTGCGGCCGAGGCGGCCTCGTCCGGCGGTCTGGTGATCCGCGGCGATCACCAGACCCTCGGCGGCGCCGGCGCGAGCGGCCGCCGCCACGTCGGCGTTGGTCGAGCCCGTCTCGGCCACCCGAGTGACCCGCCACCGCATCATCCGCAGCCCCCGACCCGTTGATCACGCCGAAGCGGGGCTCTCCGGCCGGCGCAATCCCCCCACTTCGCCGAGACCAACGCACGTAGACGGGCGGGTAGTCGGGGCATCACGGCTCAGCCGGTGTTCTGCAGGCCGGCGGCGACTCCGTTGACGGTGATCTGCAGGAGCCGGCGCACCGCGGCGTCGTCGGCCGGATCAACAGGTGAGCCTCCCCGCAGGGCGCGCAGGGCCCGCACCTGCAGGTGCGAGAGGGCGTCGACGTACGGGTTGCGCAGCGCCACCGCCCGACCGAGAACCCGCCGGTCCTCCAGCAGTCGGGTATGGCCGGTCACGGCGAGCACCTGGGCGGTCGTACGGACGTGCTCGTCGAGCACACGTTCGCTCAGGTCAGGGCGCTCCCCGAGGTCCAGATAGCGTGACGCGATCCGCCGGTCGGTCTTCGCCAGCGACATCTCCGCGTTCTCGAGCATGACCGTGAACAGCGGCCACGACTCGTGCGCCCGGCGCAGGAGGGGCAGGTCGCCGACGGCCTCCAGGCCCGCGCCGAGCCCGTACCAACCCGGCAGGTTCACGCGGGTCTGCGCCCACGAGAACACCCAGGGGATCGCCCGCAGGTCGTCCAGAGAACTCGCCGACGCAGCGTCTCGCCACGCCGGCCGCGAGCCGAGACGCAATGCCCCGACCTCCTCGAGCGGGGTCACGCGGGCGAACCAGTCGGCGAAGCCGTCGCTGTGCACGAGCGCGTGGTAGGCCTTCCGGGCCGCCGTGTCGAGGGTCGCCGCCAGGTCGACGAACCGCGCCGCCGCGTCGCGTGCCCGCTCCTCGACGGCAGGCGTCGAGGCGAGCAGTACGGCCGACGCGACCTGCTCCATATGACGGCGGGCGATCACCGGGTCGCCATAACGCGCGAACACGACCTCACCCTGCTCCGTCACCTTGAACCGGCCGGCAACCGAGCCTGGCGCCTGCGCCAGCACGGCCCGGTTCGCCGGTCCGCCTCCCCGGCCCAGTGCGCCGCCGCGACCGTGGAAGAGCGTGAGCCGCAAGGCGTGCCGCCCGGCCCATGCCGTCAGGCGCGCCTGGGCGTCATAGAGCGCCAGGGTCGCGGACACCGGCCCGATGTCTTTGGCAGAGTCGGAGTAGCCCAGCATGACCTCGAACCGACGCCCGGTCGCCGACAGCCGCCGGCGCGTCTGCGGCAGGGCGATGACCTCGTCGAGGACGTCTGTGCACCGCTCCAGGTCGTCACCGGTCTCGAACAGCGGGACGACGTCCAGGACGAGCTCGCGCCCGTCCAGGGCGACCCGGGCCAGCTCGTACACCGTGGCGACATCGGCGGCCGAGCGGGTGAACGACACCACGTACCGGCGGCACGCGTCGGCGCCGAACCGTTGCTGAATCTCGGCCATGGCCACGAAGGTCGCCAACACCTCCTGCGTCCTCTCGGACAGGGAACCGCCGGAGCGGATCTCCGCGAGCGCCTCCGCGTGCGCGCCGCTGTGTTGACGCACCTCCAGCTCGGCCAGGTGGAAGCCGAACGACTCCACCTGCCAGATCAGGTGTTGGAGCTCTCCGTACGCCTGCCGCGGCGCACCCGCGGCTGCCAGGCTGCGCTGAAGCGCCTGCAGGTCCGCACGCAGGCCTGCGGCGGAGCCGTAGGCGAGATCGGCGTCGCCACGACGGGTGGCGGCGACCCGTGCGGCAGCGAGCAGCAGCAGGACCCGATGCGGCTCTCCCGGAGATCGCGTCACCAGATCGGCGATCACGTCGGGATGGTCCGCGGTCGCGTCGTCCAGGATCCGCCGCACAGCGGGAGACGGCGGGGTCGTCTCCGCGTCGACGGTGAGCCCGCGCCCGACCCGGTCGCAGGCCCGCTCGATCGCACGGAGCACGTGCGCGGACTGGATCTCCATCGTCTCGGCCGTGACGGCACTGGTGACCTGCGGGTTTCCATCGCGGTCGCCGCCGACCCAGGAGCCGAGCCGGACGAAGGCCGGCACCCGCGGCGGCACCATGCCCTCGCGGTCCCCTGCCAGCGCCGAGTCCGCCCGTCGGTAGACCTGAGGCACCACCGCGAAGAGCACTTCGTCGAAGGCCGTCATCGCCGTGCGCACCTCGTCCAGCGGACCCGGGCGCTCTGCTCGCAGCTGCGCGGTCCGCCACAGGACGTCGACCTCCTCGAGCAGGCGCCGACGTGTCTCCGCATCCTCCGAGGCGCCCAGTCGGGTGTCGTCCCGGCGCTCGAGGAGCTCGGCGATGCGGCGGATTCCGGTGACGACGGCCCGCCGCCGGGCCTCAGTGGGGTGGGCGGTGAGAACCGGGCGGAACTCAAGTCCGGCCAGCAACCCCTGGGCCTGGGCGTGGCCGTGCAGTCGTGCCACCTCCTCGACCGCCGCGGCTACCGTGCCGGACAGCGGCTGGTCGGCCCGGTCGCCCGCCCGCAGCGCGCGGATCCGGTGCCGCTCCTCGGCGACGTTGACCAGGTGGAAGTAGACGGTGAACGCGCGGGCGACGTCCTCCGCCCGCTCGACCGCCCAGGACGACACCAGCTTCTCGGCCTGCGTAGCAGCGTCCTCGGCAACCGTCTCGTCCTCGTGGTGGGCCGCGATCGCCAGTTCCCGAAGCCGCTCGACGTCTGCCAACAGCGCTGCGCCGCCGTACTCGCGCAGGATCTCGCCGAGCGTGTCGCCCAGCAGCCGGACGTCGGCGCGCAACCGTTCGGGCACGTCGAAACGGGCAGCCTCACGGGACCCCGTGGCGGTCGCGGACACGTCGCCAGGGTAGTGGTCTAGCCTGCGCACCATGGTGTCGGACGAGACCGCCACGACCGAGGGCGTCGACATCCACTCGACCGCAGGAAAGCTCGCCGACCTGCAGCATCGCACCGACGAGGCCGTCCACGCCGGGTCGGCCCGTGCCGTCGAGAAGCAGCACGCGCGCGGGAAGATGACCGCCCGCGAACGCATCGACCTGCTCCTCGACGCAGGCTCGTTCGTCGAGTTCGACGAGCTCGCCCGGCACCGGTCCACCGCCTTCGGGATGGAGAAGAACCGCCCGTACGGCG
>JBOGDU010000045.1:0-6975 GCA_050743145.1 Jiangellaceae bacterium
AACGTAGGCGACGGCGTCATAGGTGCGGGCCAGTTTCTTGGCCCGATCTTCACGTCGTGTCCGATCCGTCGGTGACAGCACGCCACCGGTCACCGGCTCGCCGCCGATCGACGGGCCAACCGCTGCCTGCTCGGCATCTGCATGCACCTGTGCGGCCTCGGTCATCGCCCCAAGGGGCACACCCTGTAACCAGACTTGGGTGATCGGCAGTGGGCCGGCGGGCATGACGTCTTGCCTCTCGGCCCCCTCCTGCATCCACGTCTTTGCACGCTGAACCGTCGCCTTGCGCCAGGCGTCGCACCTAGGCTGGATCTCTACTCCCACGCAGGACCGTTTGCCGTCGACGAGATCGGTCCAGATCGAGACGCCGCGCCTGTCGAAACTGAACAAGAAGACGGCACGATCACCGTGCTGCCATGCGGAGATGAGAGACACGTCAGCCGAGGCCCAGGAAGGGCTCATACAAGCGATCGAACAACCTCGACGGGCGGATTGCTAGGTCAGGCAAGGTCTCCTTGACATCCGGACGTGGCAATCGAGCGCACTCGATGACTGCGAGCGCGGACACGAAGGTCCGTGGTCTTCTGTGACGAGGCGCTCGAGGGCAACTGCAGTGTGACACAGGGGCAGCTCTGGCTCCACGCGGATGCGACCGGTGACACCCTTGGCTCGTTCCAGATCCCGCGAGTCCAAGGAGAGCGACTACTGCTCGGCGCACCGCTCAACGTGCTCAAGACCGGGAAGACCTATCGTCTGATGGCCTCCTGGTACACCGGCGGCGTCACCGTCTTCGACTTCAGACGGCCGTATTCGGCTGCGCCCTGCGCGCATCGGACGAAACCGAGGCAGCCCTCCGCGAGTACGTCATCCGGGAGAAGGCCCGCTGTCCCTTCCTCGACCTTTCCGTCGAGCGACGTAGCGGCGAGCTGCTGCTCGAAGTACGCGGTCCAGCGGAGGCCCGGCCGATCCTCGCACTTCTCTCACAGCTCGCAACTCCAGCCCGCTAATCTCGGCGCTCCTAGTCGCCCGTCTCGCCGGCCGGGACTATTCGTGGCTCCCACACCGGCGTCCAGTGTGTTGCGACCAGTGCGGCGGAACGTATCGCTGACCGCACCAAGGACACCGTGGTCTTTTAGCTGTGGTCGGCTCGGGCCAGATTTCGCACTTCCGGCCACGCCGACGACGCGACGACGATCTGGCCATCTCTGCCCGATCGAATTCACTGATCGCTTCGACATCTTCAGTTGGCGGGGGCCATGCTCATCGTGCATTGCGGCATCGGTCCGGCGGCCCAGGCAGGGCCGACGGCGAGGATCGTCGGCGCGGCGATGAGCAGCCCGGCGACGGCAAGGACGATGGCAACGCGAGCGCGACTCAGTGGTGCGGCCGGCCGTAGCAGCCGTTGCAATCGAGCGACGGCAGCGGGTCCGCCCGCGGCCAGCGCAGCCGGCGGTGCGCTTGCATCGGCGAGTGCGAGTAGAGCGGTGGCAAGCCGGTCCCGGGATGTGTGGGAGCCGGCAGCGTCGTCCGCAGCCATCTCGACGAGTCGAGCGATCTCGTCTGCCGCGTGCCTGAGTACCGGGAGTCTGGGGAACGCGTTCGTGAGCGCCTGTGCGATGGCAACGGTCAGGTGGTGCCGTTGTCTCAGATGCTCCCGTTCGTGGGCGAGCACCGCGGTGAGTTCCTCGGCGTGGAGTACCTCCAGCGCACCGGTGGTGACCACGATGGCTGGCCGGGGGCTGGCCAGGCAGTAGGCGGCTGGCCCGTGGTGGGTGATGACGAGGGCGTCAAGATCGTCGTTCCTCCGAGCGACCAGCGCAAGACCCGCTGCGTGCGCGCGGCGGCGCCGCCGGGCCCGTCGAAGAGTACGTGTGACGCAAAAGGCGACCCGGCCGGTCACGACGGTAGCCAGGACGAGTCCTGCGCCGGCCGCACCCGCACCGGCGGGGGTGCGATATGCCTCGCGGATCGCCATCACGCAATTGGCAAGCAGGTCGGCCAGCCCACCGGAGAGCACCGTCACCGGCACGGCAAGCGCGAGACCGCCGAGGACCATTGCGACCAGCACGGAGATGCTGGCGGCCTGCCACAAGGCGATACCCAGCCGGGGCGCGTGCTGGGGCCATAACGCGCGACGCAACAACGCCGGGGCCGCGATGGCCAGCAGCACGGCCCAGCCAAGCAGCCAGGCCGCGATCATCTGCGGCCTCTGCCGGACTCGCGGCTTTTTGCTAGGTCGGGCGACTCCGCCGCGGCTTCGAAGGCGAGGCGCAAAGCCGCCGCGTCCTCCGGGGTGAGTGCCTCGACGAATGCGACCAGGGTGGCGCCGGGGTCGGAGCTCGCATGCAGGGCCTCGCCCATGAGGTCGGCGGTGTACTGGTCCCTGGTGCGAGTCGGCAAATAGGCGTACGCGCGGCCGACCGGTTCACGCTTCAGCCAGCCTTTACGGTGCAGCTTGTCCATCACAGTCAGCACCGTCGTGTACGCCAGCGTCCGCGTCTCGGCCAGTGCGGTGTGCACCTCCCGGACGGTACGTGGTCCGTCAGCGGCCCAGAGGCGATCCATGATCTGGGCCTCCAGCTCACCAAACCCGCGCACCGAGACTCGCTTCCGCTGTACCTGCCTGCCGCCCGTGCTACGCGGCATGGTAGGGCTGCTCAGCGTTTGGGTGCGGAGTCGGCAACGCTGCGCCTGGCCACCTCGGCGCGTGCGTCGGCGAGATCGCTCGAACCGTCGACGCCGAGATCACCGCGCTGACTGGCCGGGGGCGGGGTGTCGGTGGGCGCGTGGCGTGCTCGCATCATCCACCACATCATGACTGCCATCACTGCTGGACAGAGGAACACGGGCAACAGGTACAAAATGCGATCCATCGGTGCCTTTCTGGTCGTGTGGGGTCAGCCGGACGATTCCCAGTCGTACGTGCTGGGGATCTCGACCTGCTGGTCAGGCGACCCGTATATGACCGTGATCTGCTGCCAGGGTGCGAACTCGACCATCGCCGGGTCACCGGTGGCCTTTTCTCCGTTGACGTAGACGGCCAAGGTCTTTCCGTCCGCGCCGCCGGTCGTAAGCCCGCCGATCCGCTCCGGGCCGAGGGCCACGTTCCACTCGGTGAACAGCTGGCCGAGGGTGAACGTCTGGCCCTTGACCCCGGCTTCGATGTGGACAATGCCGTCGGGTGTGTGGGTGTGCAGCGCGGACATCTGCCCGCTCGGCTCGACTCCGATGTTTGCCGGTACGGGTACGGACTGCCCGTCGACCAGCACGTCGAAGTGAGCGTGGTAGTGCTCGGCAGTTCCCATCGGGCCCAGCGGCAGCCCGGCGGCTTCCGCCCGGGCCGCCACGTCGGTCGGGGCAGGCCACGGCGGCCGGGACTCGGCGCCCTTTCCGCTGACCGCGGCGAGATCGCTGGCAGTCGTGGTCGGATTCCCGGTGGTCATCATCTGCGCCAGCACCACGCCGCCCACCAGCGCGGCGGCGACCACACCGGAGATCGCCACCAGCAGCCGACGTCTCCGGGCGTCCCGGCCGGCTACTTCGGCGCGAGCCGCCGCGGCGGCCGCCTTGGCAGCGTCCCGGCGGTCGCGGGCGCTGGTCTTCGTCTTACTCGATGTCCTGCCACTCATGTTCGTCCTGGAATCAAAGGATGCCCTGGGCGCTGCAACTATTCGGCATAGTAGACACCCAGTTGGTCAGCGCGCGCAACAGGGTCGCCCCGTCGGTCCGCGCGACGGATCCGCCGTCACTGCAATCCGAGCCCAGCGATTAAATGACATTGCCCGCTATCATCGGTATATGTCGATGAGAAGTGCGAACGATAGCGCTGCCGTCGTGCGCAACGAGGTGGCGGGCGGGGTGGCCTTGTTCCGTAGCCTGGCCGACCCGACCCGGCTGGCGATCATCCGGCGGCTGTCGACCGGAGAAGCCAGGGTGGTCGACCTGACCGCGGAGCTCGGGTTGGCGCAGTCGACGGTGTCCTCACACCTGGCGTGCTTGCGGGACTGCCGCCTGGTCGACTACCGGCCCGAGGGCCGGGCGTCGGTGTATTACCTGACGCACGTGGAGCTGATGGACGTCCTGCAGGCCGCCGAGGCGTTGCTCGATGCCACCGGGCATGCCGTCGTCCTGTGTCCGAACTACGGTGCCGGCGCCGCCCGTCGAGAGACGACCGGTGAGTGACCGCTACCGCGGCGCCGATGGGCTTGCCGGCCAGATGAACGACGAGACGACCGAGGAAGAGCCGGACCGGCTGTGGCAGGTCAGGGAGATCCGGGCCGCCGCGCTGGCCGGGTTGTTCCTCGTGGCCGGTTTCGTCGCTGGTCTGCTGGACGCGCCACAACCGGTTGAGGTGGGCCTGAACGCGGTCGCTCTGGTGGTCGGCGGGTGGACCTTCGTGCCGGGCAGTCTTCGGAGGCTTACTCAGGGCGAGATCGGCGTCGGGACGTTGATGACCATCGCGGCGGTTGGGGCGGTGGTGCTCGGCGAGGTCGCTGAGGCGGCGATGCTGGCATTCCTCTACTCAATCGCCGAAGGCCTCGAAGAATACTCACTGGCACGCACCCGCCGCGGCCTGCGGGCGTTGCTTTCGCTTGTGCCGGCCGAGGCGACGGTGCTCCGTGGCGGAACCCAGATGACCGTGGACCCGGGCCAGCTGCGGCTCGCAGACGTGATGCTGGTGCGGCCCGGGGAGCGGATCGCGACCGACGGGCTGATCCGTGCGGGCCGCTCCGCACTCGACCTCTCGGCGTTGACCGGCGAGTCGGTGCCGGTGGAGGCCACGCCCGGTGATGTGGTCTACGCCGGGTCGATCAACGGAACCGGCGCGCTCGAGGTCGACGTGACCGCGACGGCCGCGGACAACTCGCTGGCCAGGATCGTGCGGATCGTCGAGGTCGAACAGGCCCGCAAGGGTGCCGCACAGCGCCTCGCGGACCGCATCGCCAAGCCGCTGGTGCCGGGCATCATGGTCCTCGCCGCCGCAATCGCCGTGACGGGTGCCCTGCTCGATGACCCCCGCACCTGGATCGAACGCGCCCTGGTGGTGCTGGTGGCCGCATCCCCGTGTGCGCTGGCCATCTCGGTTCCGGTGACCGTCTTCGCGGCGATCGGTGCAGCAACCCGCATCGGCGTGCTGGTCAAGGGTGGAGCGGCACTGGAAGCCCTCGGACGCGTCCGCGCCGTCGCGCTGGACAAGACCGGCACGCTGACCCGCAACCAGCCACGAGTGATCGACGTGGCCGCCGCCGAACGCCATACCCGTGTGGAGGTTCTGCAGGTCGCCGCTGCTCTCGAGTCTCGCAGCGAGCACCCGCTAGCCGGGGCCATCCTCGATGCCGCGCCCGCCGTCGAGCCCGCCACCGACGTGGAGGCCGTCACCGGCGCCGGGCTGACCGGGACTGTCGACGGTCGCCCGGCCCGGCTCGGGCGACCCGGCTGGATCGATGCCGGCCCGCTGGGCGAGCGCCTCGATGCGATGCAGGCGGCCGGCACCGCACTTCTCGTCGAGCACGGCGGCGCGGTGATCGGCGCCGTCGCGGTTCGTGACGAGCTGCGTCCCGAAGCCGTCGAGGTCGTACGTCGGCTGCACGCCGACGGCTACACAGTCGCGATGCTCACCGGCGACAACCCGCGCACGGCGACGGCCCTCGCCGGACAGGCCGGCATCGACGAGGTACACGCCGACCTGCGCCCGGAGGATAAGTCCATCATCGTCACTGCCATGCGCGCAGCACGACCGACCGCGATGGTCGGCGACGGCGTCAACGACGCACCGGCCATGGCTACAGCCGATGTCGGCATCGCCATGGGCGCGATGGGCACCGACGTTGCGATCGAGACCGCCGACGTCGCCCTGATGGGTGAGGACCTGCGGCACCTGCCGCACGCACTCGCCCACGCTCGCCGGTCCCGGACGATCATGCTGCAGAACATCGCCTTGTCGTTGGGTCTTATCGCAGTGCTGATCCCGCTGGCGACGGTCGGTGCATTGGGCCTAGCGGCCGTCGTCGCGGTCCACGAGCTCGCCGAGATCGTTGTCATAGCCAACGGAGTCCGTGCCGGTTGCGCCCCCACGTTGGCGGCTATCCCAGATGTTGCGGATGTCGGCCCGCCCACCCCGGCGACGGCCAGAGCGTGATCAGCATGGCCGAGTACCCCACGACGAGCATGCGGCGACGCGGCGGCGGGTGATACTGCTGATTGTCGCGGCCGGGTTGGCATCCATTGACCTGGCAGCCAAGGCGCTCGCCGAGGCGCGTCGCGCAGACACCGTCGTCGACTTCCGACTCGCCCAGCTACGCCTGAGTTACAACAGCGGCATCGCGTTCGGCCTCGGCTCAGCCGGCCCGGCTGGATCGTGATCGGCGTCACCCGCATCATCACCGCCCGGATGCATGGCCGGAAGCGGCGTGATAATGGCCATCGCGATGAGTGGGCTTGTCCCCCACCCGCGCATAGGGGGTCAGCCCAGTGTTCGGCGGCACCCGTTCCCGCAGCACGGCGGCCGCACCAGGGGTGCTTCGGGGTGCGACCTCGCGAGCTGGTCACTCGCAGCCTGTCCAACCGTGAAATCGCGGCAGCGCTCGCCGTCGAGGAATCGACGATCATGACCCACGTCAAGCGGATCCTCGGCGAGCTCGAACTCCGCGATCGGATTCAAGCAGTTATCTACGCCTGCGAAACGGGCTGACGCACCCTGCCAGCGGCCGCAATCTTGGCGCGTCGTGTGGCAGGCCCGGTGCGGTCAGCTGATCGCCTCATTCGCGCAAGATCGCTAGTTCCTCTGGAGGTGTGCACCGCTGATCAAATCCGATGCCCGCATCGCCATCCCCTCGGCCGACCGCTATGCACAGCAGCTGTGTAACCACGCAATCCGCATGGGGGCACGCGCCGAATGGACGCCGCCCCGACTTCGTGGTCGATTTGCGGCGGGAAGTGCCACATCGCGGTGTCCGCGGGCCCGCTGGCCTGCAC
>JBOGDU010000046.1:0-8691 GCA_050743145.1 Jiangellaceae bacterium
AGGCCGAGGACCGCCAGGACGTCGGCGGCGCGGAGGGTCAGCGCGGACGCCGTCACCGGGCCCACGGGAAGCGGGGTGCGGCGTACGACGCTGGCGACTCGCAGCGCCTCGCCCAGGCGCAGCGGCAGGACGTGGTTGCCGAGCAGCGAGACGTGCAGCGCCGCCCACGCCTGCCCGGCAGGCAGGCCGGGCAGGGTTCGCCGCCACGCCCACGCCCGCAACGCGAAGGCACTCGCATACACGATCAGGGCCGAGGCCAGCCCGGCCGGGTCGGCCAGCAGTGCCGACACGACCCGGATCAGTGTCCCGGCCTCGGCGGCGCCGGCGATGTACGCGACCGAAGCGAGCAGCACCGCGAGGCCGAGCACGAGGCCCGCGACGCGCAAGGAGGAACCACCCTTCCGTCTCACGGCAGGTAAGGCTAACCTACGTCGCGTTTGGTGAGCCTTACCTGAGTTGCACGCCATCGAGGAGGTCCACTCCGTGTCGGTCGTCGTCACCGGAGCCGCCGGCTTCGTCGGCAGTGCGGTCGTTTCCCACCTGCTCGAGCGGGGCGACCGGGTCCTCGCGATCGACCGGCTGCCCGTCACCCGGCCCGGCGTCGGCTCGGTGCAGGCAGACCTGTGCGACGGCGGACCGGCCGTGCTGGCGGCACTGGGCACGGCCGATGCGGTGATCCATCTTGCCGGGTGCCCGGGCGTGCGGGACCACTCGTCCGGCGTGGAACGGCGACGGCAACGCGATAACGTCGATGCGACACGTGCCCTCCTGGCGGCCACCCCGGTGGACGTCCCGGTTGTCGTGGCCTCGTCGTCGTCGGTCTACGGCGGCGCCCGGCACGGGCGCGCGAGCCGTGAGGACGACCCCTGCCGCCCGGTCGGCGGGTATGCCGCCAGCAAGCTCCGTGCCGAACGGCTCTGTGCGGGCCGGCTCGAGATCGGTGCGCCGTTCGCAGTCGCCCGGCCCTTCACCGTGGTCGGCGAGGGGCAGCGCTCGGACATGGCGCTGTCGCGATGGATCGCGGCGGCGCGGCAGGGCCGCCCGCTGCGGGTGCTGGGCAGCCTCGATCGCACCAGGGACTTCACCGACGTCCGGGAGGTCGCCCGCGCACTCGTAGCCCTGGCCGGAGCCGCGGGCGTGGTCAACATCGGCTGCGGTACGCCGCGCAGCCTGCGCGACGCGATCGACGCGGTCGGGACCGTGCTCGGAACCCAGCCCGTGGTCGAGGTCGCCCCCGCGGCTCCCGAGGAGGTGCCCGACACCTGGGCGGACCCGTCGCGACTGGCCGAGCTGACCGGGATCGTCCCCACCACCGACCTGGTCGACGCGGTCGCGCGCGTCGCCGGCGCCCCGGTGCTCGAGGCGGTCGGATGAACAGCCGGCGCCTGCACGTCGCGATGGCCGCCGCAGCGGTCGCCACCCTGGTCACCGCGCTGCTCGGCATCGGCGTCCGGTCCACCTTCGGCGGGCACGCGGCCGTCGACGAGCCTCAGTACCTGCTCACCGCCGTCTCGCTCTGGGAGGACCGCGACCTCGACATCGCCGACGAGCTGGCTTCGCAGCGCCACCGGGACTATTTCGACGCCGACCTGCCGGTGCAGACCAGCGTGCTCGACGGCAAGCGGCAGGTCAGCCCGCACGACCCGTTGCTCCCGCTCCTGCTGGCCGTGCCCGTGGGCCTCGGCGGGTGGGTGGGCGCCAAGGTGGCACTGTCTCTGCTGGCGGCTGCCACGTCGGCGCTGCTGGTGTGGGTCGCGGTCCGGCGCTTCGGCGTTCCCGTGGCCCTCGCCGGCGTGGGCGCGGCCCTCGTCGGCGGGTCGGCGCCGCTGGCGGTCTACGGGCAGCAGGTGTACCCGGAGGTGCCGGCAGCGTTAGCGTTGCTCGCCGGTGTAGCTCTCGCCACTGGACCGCTGCGGCGACCGGGGCTGGTCGGGCTGGGTGTGGCGCTGACGGCGATGCCCTGGCTCGGCGTGAAGTACCTGCCCGTGGCGGCCGCGCTGGCGGCGGTCGTGCTGGTCCGGCTGGTGCACGACGGCCGACGCCGCGCAGTGGGCGGGCTGGTGGGCGGCCTGGGTGTCAGCGGCGTCCTGTACCTGTTGGTACACCAGGTGCTCTGGGGCGGCTGGACGGTCTACGCGACCGGCGACCACTTCGAGCAGACCGGTGAGTTCTCCGTCGTGGGCGTTCAGCCCGACTACGTCGGGCGGTCGCTCCGCCTGGTCGCGCTTTTCGTCGATCGGGCCTACGGGCTGGTCACGTGGCAGCCCGCCTGGCTGCTCGCCGTGCCGGCGGTCGCCGCGCTAGCCGTCCTGGGTGCCCGGACCGGGCGATACCGAACCGCTGTGATCGTCGTGCCGCTGCTGGTCGGCTGGGCCGTAGCGACGTGGGTGGCGCTGACCATGCACGGCTACTGGTGGCCCGGCCGTCAGGTCGTGGTCGTCCTGCCGCTCGCAGCGCTCGCGGTGTTGTGGTGGCTCGGGCGGGTCGTGCCGCGCCTGCAGCCCGCGGCGTTGGTTCTGGGGCTGCTCGGCGTCGTGCACCTGGCTGCCCTACTGGTCGACGGCTGGTCCCGTGAGATCACCTGGGTGGTCGGCTTCGAGCTCGTCGACGACCCCCTGTACCGGGCGCTGCGCCCGGTGTACCCCGACTACCGGGCCGACGGGCCCGGGTTCTGGCTGCTCCACATCGCGTGGGTGGCCGCTGTCGTCGTCCTGCTGCTTGCCGGTGCGCGCTCTGCGCGTCCCCGTCGGCTGCCGGACACGAACCGTCCACAAGAGAGGATCTCCGTCCCATGAAGCGTCCATACTCCCGTGCAGCTACCTGGGCCGCCGCGACCGTCGCCGTGCTCACCCTCGGGCTGGCCGGCTGCTCCGACGACGGGTCGGACTCCGGCTCCGGCTCGGGCTCCGGTTCGGGCTCCGGTTCGGGCTCGGGCTCCGGTTCGGGCTCCGCCTCGGCCTCGCAGTGACCGCAGCGCCATGTCGATGACCGGCGGCCGGTCGTGGTGACCGCGTTCGTCATCATGCTCCGCGAGGGATTCGAGGCCGCGCTCGTCGTGGCGATCCTCGTGGCGTGGGTGCGCCGCACGGGACGACCCGAGCTGCGTGGGCCGCTGTGGTGGGGCGTGGCGACGGCGGTGACCGTGTCCGCCGCCGTGGGAGTCGGCATCCATCTCGGTGTCGAACACCTCGCCGGCCCGGACCGGTTGCGGGCCTTCGCAGCGATCTCCGTCGTCGCAGTGGCCGTCCTCACCTGGATGGTGCTGTGGATGCGCCGCCACGCTCGGGACATGCGTGGGGACCTACAGGCCGGTCTCGAGCGGGCCGTCACGGCGACGCGTGACCGGGTTGCGTGGGCGGTCGCCGCGGCGGCCTTCTTCGCGGTCGTCCGTGAGGGACTCGAGGCGTCGCTGTTCCTTCTTGCCGTCAGCGTCGGCGCCTCGGGACCGGCTGTGCTCCTCGGCGGCCTAGCCGGTCTCGCGCTCGCGGGAACACTCGGCTGGCTGGTGGTGATCGGCGGCATGCACATCCCGATGCGCCTGTTCTTCCGCGTGACCGGCGTCGTCCTCATCGTCTTCGCGGCGGGACTGGTGGCACGCGCGGTGATGTTCCTGCAGGCCAGCGGTGACCTGGGGTCGGCCCTGCTGAGCCTCTACGACCTCACCGGCACCGCCTGGCTCACGCAGGGCACCGAGATAGGACGGTTCCTCGGGGCCCTGCTCGGCTGGGACCCACGGCCGTCGCTGGAGCAGGCCGCGCTCTGGCTCCTGTACCTTGCGCCGGTTCTCGCACTGTTCCTGCGCCCGATGCGCTCGTCGGGAGTGAGGACCGCGATCACGTCGCCGGAACCGCCGCGAACGCCTCGCTGACCGGGCCGGCCGTGAGCCGGACCTGCCAGTCGCGGGCACCGCGGTCGCGGAAGACCGCGGCCACGGCATCCTGGGTCGGTGGGTCGGGGGGCGTCCACGCCGCGCGGCGCAGGGTCTCAGGAGCGAGCAGGTTCTCGACCGGCAGCCCGCGCGCTTCGGCGATCTCGGCGACCACGGCCCGAGCGGCGGTGAGCCGCGCGGCGGCCTCCGGGTCCCGGGACGCCCATGACCGTGCCGGCGGGGGTCCGTCGTAGCGTGCGGCCAACGACGGGAGGTCGGTGTCTGCCGTGACGCGGGCCCGCTCGATGGCCCTGGACCAGCGGTCGGACTCGCGGCGCTGGGCCCGTCCACGGAAGACGGGCAGCATCGCGAGCTCGGCGGATCCCTTCGGCATGGCCAGGGCCGCTTCGACGATGGCCGCGTCCGGAAGCACCCGACCGGGGGACAGGTCGCGGCGACGGGCGACCCGGTCGCGTTCGAGCCACAGCTCGCGTACGGCCGCGAGCCGCCGCCGGTCGCGGACCCGGTGCAGCCCCGAGGTACGCCGCCACGGGTCGGACCGGGGCACGGGCGGCTGGGAGGCCGCCAGCGCCTCGAACTCCTCGCGGGCCCAGCCGAGCTTGCCCGTTTCGCGCAACTGCTGGTCGAGGGCGTGGCGGAGCTCGACGAGCAGCTCGACGTCGAGCGCGGCGTAGCGCAGCCAGGGCTCCGGCAACGGGCGGCTGGACCAGTCGGCGGCCGAGTGGCCCTTCTCCAGTGCGTACCCCAGCACGCTCTCGACCAGCGGGGCGAGCCCGACCCGCGGGTAGCCCAGCAGCCGGCCGGCCAGCTCGGTGTCGAACAGCCGAACCGGGCGCATGCCGACCTCGGCCAGGCACGGCAGATCCTGGTTGGCCGCATGCAAGACCCACTCCGTGTCGGACAGCGCCGCCCCGAGGGTGGACAGGTCGGGGCAGGCCAGCGGATCGATGAGGGCCGTTCCCGCCCCCGCCCGGCGGACCTGGACGAGGTAGGCGCGATGGCTGTACCGGTAGCCGGAGGCCCGTTCCGCATCGACCGCGACCGGGCCGGTGGCGGTGCCGAACGCTTGTACCGTGTCGGCCAGGCCGTCGCCGTCGGTGACGACCGGTGGCAACCCCTCTCGCGGTTCGAGCAGGGGAATGGGGGACTCGGTCACCGGGCCGGTCCACCTCGTGGCGACGGGATCGCCACGACGCCGGGCGGCAATGGTGCCAGCCCGGCGGCCGTCGTCAGGACGTCGCCCCAGGCGAGCGCATGAGGGGCCAGGTCGGGATCGAGCGGCGTCCACGAGGCGCGGATCTCGATCTCGGCCGTGGCGGGTTCGGCCGCCATGCCGCCGAAGGACTCCGAGGCGACGCGGGTGACTGTGCCGCTGGCCGCGGTGTGCGGTGCCGCCCGACCGGCCAGGGCCTCGGTGAGCCACGCCCAGCCCACGCCGAGCACCATCGGATCGGCGGCCATCTCCGACTCCAGCATGGCCCGGACGTAGGTGACCAGGCGGAACTGCCCGCGCCACGCGTCGGGCCCGAGCGGGTCGTGCAGCAGCACGAGTCGCCCGGACGTCGCGTGCCCGGTGACCTCGGCAGTGAGGGCGAACGCGTGCGGCGCGAGCCGCTTCGGCGGGGGCGTGACGTCGACCTCGACCTCGGCCCGCAGCCGTGCCGAGCGCAGTGACGCCACCGCCTGGACGAAGGCGGTGGGAGTGCCGGCCTCGGTCCGGTCGGGGCCGTTGCTCGCTGCCACCCCGGAAGCGTACGGCCGGTGCCTGACAGCCGGAGGTAGGCGCGCCCGTGCGACGATCGGGCTGTGAGCGAGGAGGCCCTGCTGCTGCGCGCCTGCCGCGGCGAGCCGCTCGCCCGCCCGCCTGTGTGGTTCATGCGCCAGGCCGGGCGGTCGCTCCCGGAGTACCGCAAGATCCGCGACGGCGTTCCGATGCTCGAGTCGTGTACCCGGCCGGACACGGTCGTCGAGATCACGCTTCAGCCGGTGCGCCGCTACGGCGTCGACGCGGCGATCCTGTTCTCGGACATCGTCGTGCCCCTTCATGCCGTCGGGGTCGGGGTGGACGTCGTCGCCGGCGTCGGCCCGGTGGTGGACCACCCGATCCGGGCCAGGGCCGACCTCGACGTGCTACGCCCGCTCGAACCGGCCGACGTTGCCTACGTGTCCGAGGCGGTCCGCGCGCTGGTCGGTGAACTCGGCGAGACGCCGCTGGTCGGGTTCGCCGGTGCGCCGTTCACGCTGGCGTCCTACCTGGTCGAGGGCGGCCCGTCGCGCTCGCACGAACGGACCAAGGCGCTCATGCTCGGCGATCCCGACCTGTGGCACGATCTGATGTCGCGCATCGCGGCGATCTCCGCGCAGTTCCTGCGCGTCCAGGTCCGCGCCGGGGCCGGGGTGGTCCAGCTGTTCGACTCGTGGGCCGGTGCGCTGTCGGCGTCGGACTACGAGACGTACGTGCTACCGCACAGCAGCGCGGTCCTCTCCGAGATCGCCGATCTGGGTGTACCGCGCATCCACTTCGGAGTCGGTACCGGTGAGCTGCTCGCCCTGATGGGCGCGGCCGGCGCCGACGTCGTCGGGGTCGACTGGCGGGTTCCGCTGGACCAGGCCGCGCGCCGGGTTCCTGGGAAGGCGCTGCAGGGCAACCTCGACCCGGCGATCCTCGGTGCGCCCTGGCCCGTCGTGGAACGCGAGGTACGGCGGGTCGTCGCCGAGGGCCGCGCAGCCTCGGGTCACGTGTTCAACCTCGGTCACGGGGTGCCGCCCTCGGCCGACCCCGACGTGCTGGCCCGGGTGGTCGAGACCCTGCACGGATCCCTGTTCAGTGGTCGTGCTGGTCGTCGATCGAATCGGCGGCGTCCTGACCGGGCTCGGTGACGACAAACTGGCCCAACCTCGTCGATGCGGGCCATGTCCATCTTCTTGCCGTTGATCTGGCGACCCGAGAGCTCGAAGCGGCGGGCCACGCCCTGGTCGGCACTCCGGGTCGACCCCGAGGGCGGTGAGGCGCACGGTGCGCCGACGGAGGGACGGTCAGATCTGATCCGCGCCAGTCGGAGCGGGCGCGGCGGGCTGTCGGCGCCTGCGCATGCCCCACCACAACGGAAGGCCGATCACCGCGGCGGTGGCCAGGAACGGCAGCAAGACGCCCAGCAGGGTCGCCATGACCCTGACCACATCGACGAACGCGTTCCAGCCGGTGCCAAGGCCGCCGAGGAAGCCGGCGTCGAGCGCGTCGTCCGCGCCGCTGCCCGTGGCGACGAACGTGACGGTCACGGTAGCCAACGAGGTGAGCCCGGACAGTTCCTCCTGCCGCTGCAGCAGGGAGTCCAGCTCGGCTTCGCGGCTGGCCAGCTCGGACTCGATCCGGACGATGTCGTCGATGTCCACCGCCTGGTCGAGCAGCACCCGGATCCTGTCGATGCTGCGCCGCTGCGAGGTGATCCGGGCGTCGACGTCGACGACCTCGTCGGTCACGTCCTGTGCGGTGCGGCTGCGACTGCGGACCTCGCCGAACTCCTCGAGCTGCTCGACGATCTCGGTGTGCCCGTCGGCCGGCACGCGCAGGGTGAGCGTCGCGGACTCGGTACCGTCGCTGCTCTCGTCGGCGACGTACCCACCGGACGTCTCGGCCAGCACCGCGGCGCGCTGGGCGTCCGCCTCGACGTCGTCCACCGCGACCGTCAGGTCGACGTAGTGGATGATCTCTCGGGGCGACGGATCGACCTGTGCGGCCTGGACGGCTCCGCCATCGTCGGACGCAGCGGCGTCGGACTCGCCCTCGGCGACGGCACCGCCATCGGCCGTCGCCGCGTCGTCGTCGGCATCCTCGTCGCCCGCGGAGCAGCCGGAGATCATTGCTATTGCGAGCACCGCCAGCATCGTTGCCAGAGCCCGTCTCATGTCCGTCTCCCGCCTGCCGTAGGACCGGTGTCGTGAGTGTGACGGCGCCTCGACGGCGAGGGTTGCACGCTGTGATCACGATCGGGACTCGGTTTGGGAGAGTGACCTGATGACCTCGCACGAGCATCCGCGCCCGCGGCACGTCGTCGTCGTCGGCGGCGGTGTCGGCGGACTGGCGGGCGCGTACTTCCTGTCCCGAGCAGGCGTCAGCCGTGTGCGCGTGACCGTCCTCGACAAGGCGCCGGTGGCCGGCGGGCACCTACGCATCGGTGAGGTGGCCGGGATCCCCGTCGACCTGGGCGCCGAGTCGCTGCTCAACCGGCGCCCGGAGGCGGTCGAGCTGGCCAGGGCCGTCGGGCTGGGTGACGACATCGTCCACCCGGCCCGGGTCGACCCGAGGGTCTGGACGCGGGGCTCATTGGTGCCCTTGCCGGGTCGCACGGTCATGGGCGTCCCGGCCGACCCGTCGCAGCTGACGGCGGTGCTCGACGCCGACGAGGTCGCCGCGGTGGAGTCCGAACCGGCCGTGCCCGGCATGCCTTTGGCCGCCCGTGACGATGTCGCGATCGGTCGCTTCGTAGCCGGGCGCATGGGCCGCGCAGTGGTCGACCGTCTCGTCGAGCCGCTGCTGGGCGGGGTGTACGCCGGGCATGCCGGCGAGCTGTCGCTGCAGGCGACGGTTCCGGCCCTGGCGGCCACCTCCCGCACATACCCGTCGCTGCTCGCCGCGGCTGCGTCCGTGCTCGCGGACGAGCCGGGCGCCGAGGTGCCCGTGTTCGCCGGCATCCGTGGGGGAGTGGGCCGGCTGCCGGCCGCGATCGCCGCCGCCTCGGGTGCCGACGTCCGCACCGGCGTGACGGTCCGCGGTCTGGCCCGCACGCCGCGCGGGTGGCGGG
>JBOGDU010000047.1:0-10422 GCA_050743145.1 Jiangellaceae bacterium
GCCGGTCTCGGCAAAACCGGCAGACAGCACCACCAACCCCTTGACCCCCTTGGCCGCACAGTCGAGCACGACGTCGGTCACGGCCTCGGCGGGCACGGCGACGACGGCGAGGTCGACCTCGCCCGGCACGTCACGGACGTTCGGGTAGGCCGGCACGCCCGACACCGCGGTGGCGTCCGGGTTGACCGCGTACACCGGACCGGTGAAGCCGCCGCGAACCAGGTTCCGCACGAGCGCGTGTCCGACCTTGTCCCGGGACCGACTGGCCCCGATCACGGCCACCGAGCGCGGGGTGAGCAGCCGCTGGATCGAACGGGCCTCCGCTCGGTGCTCTCGGGCCGTCATGACCTGGATCGAGTGATCGGTCGGGCCGATTTCGAACGCGACGTGGATCACGCCGTCGGCCAGCCGGCTCGCCATGGTGTAGCCGGCCTCGCCAAAGACGGTGATCATCTTGTCGTTCTGGGCCAGGGTCTCGGCGACGAACTTGCCGATGCCCCGCTCGCGGGCGGCCTGGGCGAGGTGCTCGAGCATGATGCTGCCGATGCCCCGGCTCTGGTGTGCGTCCTCAACGAGGAACGCGACCTCGGCCTGGTGTGTGTCCAACCGCTCGTACGGGCTCACGGCGATCATGTCGTCGCCGATGAGCATGATGAGCGCCACCCGGTCGACGTGGTCGACCTGGGTAAACTTCTCCACGTCGCGGGCGGACAGCGTCGGGTAGGGCGCGAAGAACCGGAAATACTTCGACTCGTCGCTGACCCGCCCGTAGAACTCGACGAGCCGGTCGGCGTCGTCGGGACGGATCGGCCTCAGATGTGCCGTCGCCCCGTCGGACAGGACGACGTCGGCCTCCCAGTGCGCCGGATACGGCGCGGCCGGCCCGGGCCCGTCCACGGCGTCGACAGTAGCCGCTGGGCACGGGCCAGGCGGTCAGCGGCCGGCGGTGACTCCGGTGAGTCGGCACGCGTCGGACCACGCCGACCCGCCGGGCTCGGAGGAAGCGTCCGCGCGCGGCCCGGTCCATGCCTCGACCACGCCGATCGCCTCGACGAGGATCTGGCGGAGGCGGTCGTCCGGGTCGGGTACCGTCGACCGCGCCACGCCGTCGACGGCGCACCGGACCGCATGCGGAGCGGCGCGACGCCGGAACCCCTTGAGGCGTGGCCCGATGTCGCGGGTGAAGCTCCCCGCCCACTCGGCCGCATGGGGCACCTGCTCCAGGGCTCGGCGGCTGTCGTCGTGGAGGATGCCCGGAGGACGTCCGTCGAGTTCTGCCAGGACCCGCTCACACACGAACACGGACACCGCCATGACCCGCTGCCGTTCGGCCGACACCACGGGCAGGGCGAGATTCGCCGAGCGGAGCGCAATCAGCGCGTCGACGTGAGGGTCGTCGCTGGTCAGCCCGATCACCGAGGGGATCAGCCCGGCCAGCCTCGGCCGGCCGTCGTCCGAGGTGTAGTCGTTGACCAGACGCGCGACGCCGGCCAGCAGCGCGTGGGTGCAGTCGGGATGGTCGCTCCAGCGTTCCCCGGCCAGGTAGGACGCCAGCTCCATGAAGCACGCGCCCTTGCGCGGGTTGCGGTGCTTGCCCCGCGACAGCATCGGGAGGAGCTCGGGCACGTGGTTCTCGTCGGTCGACATGACACGTCTCCCAGGATCGCCAGACCTGATGCGACCAGTCTGCGCTCCGACCGGCGTCCACGCCACTGTCCACAGCATGGTGGCCTCCGCGCGGGTCGGTCCGCGCCCGGCCTGTCGGCGCGGGCCAGAATGGGCACGACCCCGCAACCACTGTGAGGAGCACCGCCGCAATGGCCCGCCGCACGACCCGGAAACCGCCCCCTGAGGACGTCGAGGAGACCATCGTCGACGTCGACGTCGCCGAGGAGATGCGCGGCAGCTTCCTCGAGTACGCCTACTCGGTGATCTACTCTCGCGCCATCCCGGACGCCCGTGACGGCCTCAAGCCGGTACAGCGTCGGATCCTGTTCCAGATGAACGAGATGGGCTTGCGTCCGGACCGCCCGCATGTCAAGTGCGGGCGTGTGGTCGGCGACGTCATGGGCAAGCTCCATCCCCACGGCGACGGCGCGATCTACGACACCCTCGTTCGGATGGCCCAGCCATGGGCGATGCGGGTCCCACTGGTGGACGGGCACGGCAACTTCGGATCTTTGGACGACGGTCCGGCTGCCTACAGGTACTGCCTGACCGGCGACGCCAGGGTCCGGCTGGCCGACGGCAGTTCTCCGCGTATCGCCGACCTGGTCGCTCTGCCTGCGGGCACCGAGGCAGACGCCGACGTCGACGTGCTGGACAAGGACGGCAAGCCGGTCCGTGTCACGCGGGTCTTCAACTCCGGGATCCATCCCACCAAGCGGCTCGTGACCGCGGACGGATACGAGCTTCGAGGCAGCCACAATCACCCGGTGCTGTGCCTCGTGCCGGTCCTGGGCGTTCCGGTCTTCCAGTGGCTGCGCCTAGACCAGATCACGGCCGGCACGGTCGTCTGTCTCGCGCGCAACGCCTGGACCTCCGCCGTCCCGACCGCGCGTGAGTGGATGCTCGGCGTCCTCGCCGGAGCCTGGACGACCGAGGGCTGGACCTCGCAGACCAGAGCCGGCTTCAGCAACACCGACAAGGAGTTCTTCGACCACGTCCTGCATGCCTACGACTCGCTGGTCGGCGGACCGCGCTACGTGTACTCCCGACGAGACCAGAAGCTGATCCACGCGCTCGACGTCCAGAAGCTCGACCGGCTGAAGGCCAGCCCCCTCGCCGAGTTCGTCGGCCGCCGGGCGCTGGACAAGCACGTCCCCGGCTACGTCTGGGGCGGTGGCCCGGGGATCAAGCGAGCCTTCCTCATGGCGGCCTTCGAGGGCGACGGCTCGGTCACCGCGGCCAGGGGCGACACGTTCACCGTCCAGTTCCACTCGCACAGTCGCGAACTCGCACGCGGCGTGCAGGACCTGCTGCTGGAGTTCGGCATTCACTCCCATCTGAGCCACTACACCCGCGGCGAGTACCGGATCGTCGTCTCCGGACGGCACGACATCCGCGCGTTCGCCGAGCGGGTCGGGTTCCTTGCCGCCAAGCATTGCCGGCTGCGGAGTCTGCTCGACTCGGTTCCCGCCCGGACGCACCGGCTCACCCAGGACTACGCACCGTTCGTCGCTGACTACGTGCGAACGGCGCTTCCGGCGGGACGTGGTCACAGCCGGCATTGGTTCGCCAGCAACAACTTCGACCGCTTCGAGCGCTGGGGGGCCGACCGGAGCCTGATCATCAGCAAGTTCAAGGACGAGGAGATCCTGCGGACCATTCTCCCGATCATGGACTCGGGCTACCGGTTCGTCAGCGTCGCCCAGATCGTCGACGACCTACCGGCTGAGGTCTTCTCGCTGCGCGTCGAGAGCGAGGACCACTCCTTCCTGGCCAACGGATTCGTCAACCACAACACCGAATGCCGGATGGCGGAGCCGGCCACGCTGCTCACGGGGTCGCTCGACGAGGACGTCGTCGACATGGTGCCCAACTACGACGGCACCTACGACCAGCCCGACGTCCTTCCGGCGGCGTTCCCGAACCTGCTGGTCAACGGGGCCAGCGGGATCGCCGTCGGCATGGCGACCAACATGCCGCCGCACAACCTCGGCGAGGTCGTCGAGGCTGCACGGCACCTGCTCGCCAACCCCGACGCGACGCTCGACGACCTGATGCGCTTCGTCGCCGGGCCCGACCTGCCCACGGGCGGCCGGATCGTCGGACTCGACGGTGTGCGCGAGGCGTACGAGACCGGGCGCGGATCGTTCCGCACCCGGGCAGCGGCACGCATCGAGAACGTCACAGCGCGCCGTCAGGGCATCGTGATCACCGAGTTGCCATACGCCGTCGGCCCCGAACGGGTCCGCGAGCGGATCGCCGACCTCGTGCGCAGCAAGAAGCTGCAGGGCGTCAACGACGTCGAGGACTACACCGACCGGAACACCGGCCTGCGGCTCGTGGTCGAGCTCAAGAGCGGCTTCGTCCCCGAGGCCGTCCTCGAGCACCTCTACCGGCTCACCCCTCTCGAGGACTCGTTCTCGATCAACAACGTCGCCCTGGTCGACGGGCAACCGCGGACGATGGGCCTCAAGGAGCTCCTCGAGGTCTTCGTGGCGCACCGCCTCGAGGTGGTCCGTCGCCGCTCCGAGCACCGTCGGACCAGGCACCGGGACCGCCTGCACCTGGTCGACGGTCTGCTGATCGCGCTGTTGGACATCGACGAGGTCATCCAGCTCATCAGGACCTCCGACGACGCCACGGCCGCGCGCGACCGGCTGATCACGGTCTTCGACCTGTCCGAGGTCCAGGCCCGCTACATCCTCGACACCCCGCTGCGCCGGCTGACCAGGTACGACCGGCTGGAGCTCGAAGGCGAGGGCGAGACACTGCGGCGCACGATCGCCGAGCTGACCGCGATCCTGGAGGATCCGGCTGCCATGCGGCAACTGGTCTCCGACGAGCTCGCCGCGGTCGCCGCCGCCCACGCCACTCCCCGCCGCACGGTCCTGCTGGAGTCGGCCGGGCAGCCCGCCGTGGCGGTCACGGCCACGCTGGAGGTGTCCGACGACCCGTGCCGGGTTCTGCTGTCGTCCACCGGCCTCCTGGCCCGCACGACGTCGGTCGACCCGTTGCCCGCAGCCGGAAAGCGGTCGAGGCACGACGTCGTCGTCTCGGCCGTCGACGCCACGGCCCGCGGCCACGTCGGCGTGGTCACGAGCTCGGGCCGGCTGGTGCGGATGCCGGTCCTCGACCTCCCGGCACTGCCGCCGACCGCGCAGGCGCCCACGCTGGCGGGTGGCGCTCCGCTGACCGAGTTCCTCGAGGTGGGCCGCGACGAGAGGGTCCTGTGCCTGACCTCGCTCGACCCCGGCTCCCTCGGGCTCGCGCTCGGTACCGAGCGGGGCATCGTCAAGCGCGTGGTCGCCGACCACCCGGCCAACAAGGACGCCTGGGAGATCGTCCGCCTCGACGACGGTGACCGGCTCGTGGGTGCTGTCGAGCTGCGAACAGGCGACGAGGACCTGGTGTTCGTCACCTCCGACGCCCAGTTGTTGCGCTTCGGTGCGGCGTCGGTGCGTGCGCAGGGCCGGGCGGGCGGCGGGATCGCCGGTGTCCGCCTCGCCGCCGGGGCCCGGGTCATCCACTTCGGGGCGGTGGACACCGGGCGCGATTCGGTCGTGGTGACGATCGCCGGCTCGTCCACGGCATTGCCTGGAACCCAGCCCGGCACGATCAAGGTCACCCGTTACCAGGAGTACCCGGCCAAGGGCCGGGCCACCGGTGGCGTGCGCTGTCACCGGTTCCTGCGCGGTGAGGACATCCTGCTGCTGGCCTGGGCGGGTGCGTCGCCGGCGATGGCCGCGGCCGGCAGCGGAGTTCCGGTCGCACTGCCCGACGCCACCGGGCGGCGCGACGGCTCCGGCACTCCGGCGTCACAGGCCGTCGCCGCGGTCAGCGGACCCGCCTGACCTCAACGCGGCACGTCGTCCTCGAACGACGCGAAGATGAGGTTGAGGCCCTCGGTCATCGTCGGATGGTTGATGACGGCGTCGCGCAGGGTCGGGTACGGCATCTCCGCAAGCATCGCCATCTGCACCGTGGTGATCGTCTCGCCTGCCTCGGCACTGATCAACGCTGCGCCGAGGATGAGGCCGGTCCTCGCGTCGACGACCACCTTCCAGACGCCCGCGGTCTGGCGCAGCGTGCGGGCGCGGGGGAGGGTGGCGACGGGCAACCGCGCTACCCGCACCTGGTGGCCGGCGTCGCGCGCCTGCGTCTCGGTCATCCCGACCCGGGCGAGCTCGGGCGTCAGGAAGACGGTGTACGGGATCAGCCGATCCGCTGTGCTGCGGCTGCCACCGGCGATGTTCGCCTTGATGATGCGGTAGTCGTCGAGGGAGACATGGGTGAACTGCGGACTGCCCGCGACGTCACCGGCTGCCCAGGTGTGGTCGCTGCCCGTCCGCAGGTGCTCGTCCACGACGACGAAACCGTGGTCGTCGGTGTCGACCCCTGCGGCCGGCAGGTTGAGGTCCTCCGTCACCGGTGCCCGGCCCACCGCCATCAGCAGGTCGTCCGCCGTCGTCGTGGTGCCGTCCCCGAGGGTCGCCGTCACGGTCAGGTCGGCGTTGCGGCTCACCCGCCTGACCTCGACGCCGACGCGAACGTCGATCCCGTCGGCGGTCAGCATCTGCGTCACGGCCTCGGCTATATCGGGGTCCTCGCGGCCGAGCAGCTGCGGCGCACCCTCCAGGAGGGTGACCGAGACCGTCCGCGGCCCGGTGAAACGCCCCTGCCCGATCACCAGATCCATGCCCGAGTCGATGAACTGCTTGTGGTTGGCCGCCACCATCCCCGCGACGACGTCCTCCTTGTGGGCGCGCAGCAGATCCAGGCTCACGCGCGCGCGGTCGGCGGCAATGCCGAGATCTCCCGCCTGCACGGCCGTCCGCAGAGCCCGGGCACTGGTCACCAGCGCCTTGGTCGGGATGCAGGCGACGTTGATGCAGGTGCCGCCGATCATCTCCCGCTCGATCATGGCGACACGCTGACCCGCAGTCGCACGGTCCATGCTCAGTGTCTTGCCCGCCTTGCCACCACCGACGACGAGCAGGTCGAAGGCCTCGGCCGAAGTCACGGCTCCCCCTCCCGGTCTGGATATCGCTCCTGGACCATCCTCCGCTCCGTGACCGTGGCGCAACAGGTCGGCCTCAGCGGGTTGCCGCGTCGCCGTCCGGCTCCTCGGGTGCGTAGGTGTTGACCGTGAAGACGCCACCCTGCGGATCGCTCAACACGGCGAGCCGGACCGGGCCCGCTTGGTACGGCGCCGTCACGACCCTGCCGGCGAGCTCGACCGCCGTGGTGGCAGCGGCCGCGGCGTCGGCCACCGAGAACGTCACGCTCCAGTGCGACGGGACGTCGTCGGCGAACTGGTCGCCGCTCATCGGCTGCATCCAGCCGATGCACTCGGAGAAGCCGGGTGGCGCGCCGTGATCGGCATGCCGGCGCCGCAGTTCGGGATCGAACCGCTCGAGGAAGTCGGCATAACCCGGCATCCGCACCATGGTCGACTCGCCGAACCCCAGGTCCACCGTGTCGGTCTCCCACCCGAACACCGAGCCGTAGAAGGCCCTAGCGCCCTCGAGGTCACGGGTGTTGAGGTCGCTCCAGTTCCACGATCCGGCTTCGTTGACCGCCTCGGCGCCCCGGTGCGTCCCTGCCTGCCACAGAGAGAACACCGCTCCGGACGGGTCGGCGCAGGTCGCCATCCGCCCGGCGTCGAGGACGTCGAACGGCTCGGTGAGCACACGGCCTCCGGCATCCCGGACCCTCGCGGCTGTGTCGTCGGCGTTGTCGACCCAGATGTAGGTGTTCCAGACCGGGACGGACAGGCCCGCCTCCGGCTGGGACGAGACCGCGGCGACGTCGCGTCCGCCGAGCCGCGCGACGAAGTATCGACCCGGCGCGTCGGCCGGCATGCGGTCCTCGAACTGCCATCCGAACAGGCCGCCGTAGAAGTTCACCGCGGCCTCCGGGTCGGGCTGCATGGTGTCGACCCAGCACGGGACGCCGGGCGGGAATCCAACTCGCTGGACCACGTGCGTCCACCTCCTTCGGGATACTCGAACCGTATCCATGCGCTCCGTCAAGACGCACCGCCCCGAGACCTGCGGCCACTGCATCTACGCTGGCCGGGTCGAGGAGGAGTACGTGACGAACACCGCCGCTGTCCCGCACGACCGTCGCGACCTCCTGTCCATCAGCCCGGTCGCCGCCGAGGCCGCAGCGCTGCGCGCCTGATGGTGGCGAGCCCGGCATGACCGCGTGCTCCGTGTTCAGCCGCCTGCTCGACGAGCCCATGGCGGGCACCGCTCCCCTCGCCAAGTCGTGGATCGTCCTCGAGCAGCCCGGACCGTGGGGTCGCGAGGCACTCACCGGATCCCACCTCGACCCGGTGCTCGGAGCCGCACTCGGGACGGCGGCGAGCGCCCACGGCGCCCGGGTCGCGCTGGTGCGGCGGCCGGGACGGCACCCGGACACCGGCAGCCGAGTTCGTCGGGTCTGGGTCGCCTCCACCCGTCCCGGACGGACCTGGTTGCTGGGCGGGTCGGTCGACGACGTCGCCGAGCTCGGGGCACTGTCCTGGACAGGTATCGAAACGGGCGACCTGTCGCTCGTGCGGGCGTCACTCCCGGTCCTGCGGCCCGAGACCGAGCCGTTGCTGCTCGTCTGCACCAACGCCCGTCGTGACGTCTGTTGCGCCAACGTCGGGCGGCCTCTCGTCGCCGCACTCCGCGAGCAGTTGGCCGGCCGCGTGTGGGAGACCACCCACCTCGGCGGCCACCGGTTCGCGCCGACCGCCGCGCTGCTCCCCCACGGCGTCGTCTACGGGCGGCTCGAGCCCGCCGACGCGTTCGAGGTGTACACCGCGGCCGGAGAAGGACGCCAGGTCATTCGCGGCTACCGTGGCCGTAGCACATTCGACCGGCCGGGCCAGGCCGCGGAGGCCGCTGTCCGTGAGCAGACCGGCGCCGACGGGCTCGACGACCTCGAGGTCGCATCCGTCACGGAACAGGAGGACGGTTCGTGGCATGTCGTCGTGGCGCACCACGACGGGCGGAACTTCGGCGTGCAGGTCAGGTCACTCCCGCTGGAGCCGCCACGTCCGGAGTCGTGCCGAAAGGATGCCATCCGGCCGGTCGCGTACCTGGCTGCAGCTCCCGTCACCGACCCCTGATTCCGGGACGGCATGATTGCGCACCATGAACCCCACCTACAGAGCCGCCGACGACCGCTACGACCGCATGAGCTACCGCCGCGTCGGTCGCAGCGGTCTGCAGTTGCCGGTCGTGTCCCTCGGGCTGTGGCACAACTTCGGCGACACGACGCCGATCTCCACCCAGCGGGCGATCCTGCGCCGCGCGTTCGACCTCGGCGTCACGCACTTCGATCTCGCCAACAACTACGGCCCGCCCTACGGATCGGCCGAGACGAACTTCGGGCGGATCTTCGCCGAGGACTTCGCGCCCCACCGCGACGAGCTCGTGATCTCGACGAAGGCCGGCTACGACATGTGGCCGGGCCCCTACGGCGAGTGGGGCTCGCGCAAGTACCTGCTGGCCAGCCTCGACCGTTCACTCGACCGGATGGGCCTGGACTACGTCGACATCTTCTACAGTCACCGCTTCGACCCCGACACGCCGATCGAGGAGACGATGGGCGCGCTGGACATCGCCGTGCGGTCCGGGCGGACCCTCTACGCCGGCATCTCGTCGTACTCGGCAGAGCGTACGGCTGAAGCCTCAGCCATACTGCGCGGTCTGGGCACGCCGTTACTGATCCACCAGCCCTCGTACTCGCTGCTCAACCGGTGGGTCGAGGAGGGTGAGCCGAACCTGCTCGAGACCCTGGAGGCCGAGGGCGTGGGCTGCATCGCGTTCTCCCCACTGGCCCAGGGCATGCTGACCGACCGCTACCTCGACGGGATACCAGCCGACTCCCGGGCCGCCCAGAACACGTCGCTGTCGCCGGACCTGATCAACCCGGAGGCACTGCGGCACATCCGTGCGCTGAACGTGACCGCAGCGAGTCGCGGCCAGAGCCTGGCCCAGATGTCGTTGGCCTGGGTTCTCCGCGACCAGCGGGTCACCTCCGCTCTCATCGGCGCCAGCAGCGTGAGACAGCTGGAGACCAACGTGGCCGCCGTCGACAACCTCACGTTCACCGGGGAGGAGCTCGCGACGATCGACGACGACGCTGTCGACGCCGGGATCAATCTCTGGGCGCGGTCCAGCCAGGGATAACGGGAGCAGGCACTCAGCCTGCCGGGCCTCAGACCAGAGCCCGGCAGGCCGAGGGGTCACTGCCTACTCCGCCAGCGTGATGGCCAGCAGGTCGGTCGTGCCGAACGGGTCGATCTTGACGTTGTCCACGTTCGACGAGTAGCCGGCGATGGTCCTGCCGTACCACAGCGGGATCGCGGTCATGCCCTCGGCGAGCATCGCCTCGGCCTCCTGGTAGAGCGCGATCGCCTCCTCGGGCGGCGCCGCGGCGGCCTCGGCCACCTTGGCGTCGAAGTCGGGGTTGCTGTAGTCGCCGTCGTTCGCCGAGCCGCCGGTCGCGTACAGCGGCACCAGGAAGTTCTCGATGTACGGGTAGTCCATCTGCCAGCCGGTGCGGAACATGCCCAGCATCTCGCGGTCGGTGATCGCACCGCGGAAGGTGGCGAAGTCGACGACGGGTGTCGCGACACAGTCGACGCCGGTGGCATTGGCGATGCTGTTGCAGGTGGCCTCGGTCCAACCCTTGTGGTCGGAGTCGGCGTTGTACGACAGCGTCAGCGTGCCGGTGAACCCGGACGCCGCCACCAAC
>JBOGDU010000048.1:0-14252 GCA_050743145.1 Jiangellaceae bacterium
GCTGCCCGGGGCTGCCGCCCTGTCCATGTGGCTGGCCTTCCAGCACGTCTACGGCCCTGCCGTGTCGGTTCCGGTGGCCGGCGTCGTGGTGGGGGTCGTCGGCGGGGGGCTGATCGTGTTCGGCCGCGCGACCGTGGCGGTCGACGACCGCGGGTTCGTCGCAGGCCGGGCCCGGCTGCCGTTGTGGGCAGTCGGGCGGGTCGAGGCACTTCCGACGGTCGAGGCGCGGGCCGCGCGGGGACCCGATGCCGACCCCAGGGCCTACCTCCTCGTCCGGGGCTACGTCGGCCCCATGGTCCGGGTCGGGGTCGACGACCCGGCCGACCCGGTGCCGTACTGGCTGGTTTCCACCCGCCATCCGCAGCGGCTGGCTGCCGCCCTCGAGGCCTCCCGCGACGCCGCGAAGCGGGCACCCTGAGCGTCCGGCCCGAGAACGCCTGCTCTCTGACAGACAGAGCGGCCCGCGGCGCTGGAACCTGCCACGGACCGCTCCCCCAGCGGCTCGACCTGATGTCGGGCCGCATCGCGCGGACTCCCGGTGCGCATCACGCGGCGCAGTCGCGGCACACGTACTGGCCGTTCTTCTCGCCCGCGAGCTGGCTGCGGTGATGGACGAGAAAACACTGCGAACAGGTGAACTCGTCCGCCTGCCGGGGCAGCACCCGCACGGCGAGCTCCTCGTTCGACAGGTCGGCGCCGGGAAGCTCGAGCGACTCGGCCAGCTCGGTCTCGTCGACGTCGACGATGCCGGAGGACTTGTCCATGCGGCGGTTCTTCAGCTCCTCGATGGAGTCCTCGGACAGCTCGTCGTCGGTCTTGCGCGGGGCGTCGTAGTCGGTTGCCATCAGATGGATCCCCCTTGCATCAGCAGTCGTGTCTACTCACTCGGTCGGGTTGAACCGTGACCCTCCTAACGCACAGAGGCCGCCAGTTGTGCCCGAACCGCGGCGCGAATTCTGCCCCACCATGCGCAGCGGACGGGAACCGCCCCGCCGGACCCGCCGAAGATCCTCCTGAGAGGGCAGCGGGTACCGTCCACAAGGTCGACGCAGGGAACGAACAGGACGCTCGCAGGAGGCGCCGGTGCTGGAACTGGACAGCGTGTCCAAGCGGTATGGCGACCTGGTCGCCCTCGACGACCTGTCCCTGACCGTCCGTCCGGGCCAGATGTACGGGTTCGTCGGAACGAACGGCGCCGGGAAGACCACCGCGATGCGCATCGTCCTGGGAGTGCTCGATGCCGACGCCGGCGAAGTCCGCTGGCAGGGCCGCCCGCTCGACGCCGGGATCCGTCGCGACTTCGGCTACATGCCCGAGGAACGCGGCCTCTACCCCAAGATGCGGCTGCTCGAGCAGCTGGTCTTCCTGGCCCGGCTGCGCGGTACGGACGCCGCCGCTGCCACGGTCTCGGCGTCGTCCCTGCTCGAGCGGTTCGGCCTCGCCGGTCGCGCCGGCGATCGCGTGGAGCAGCTGTCCCTGGGCAACCAGCAGCGTGTCCAGCTCGCCGCGGCGCTCGTCCACGACCCGACGGTGCTCGTTCTCGACGAGCCGTTCAGCGGTCTCGACCCGGTTGGCGTCGACGCGATGGCCGCCGTATTGCGGGAGCGCGTCGATGGCGGCGCGGCGCTGGTCTTCTCCAGCCACCAGCTCGACCTGGTCGAGCGGCTCTGCGACGCCGTCGGCATCATCCGCGCCGGCACCCTGGTCGCCGACGGCACGGTGGCGGAGCTGCGCGGCGGCAGCGGCTCCCGCCGGTACCGGCTGTCGGTCGACGCGCCGGAGGGGTGGGTCGACCAGCTCGTGGCCACCGTCGACGGCGCAGCCGTACTCGACCACGGGCCGGCCGGCGCCCCGGCGCTGGTGGAGCTGCCGCCCGGGTCCGACGACCAGGCCCTGCTCGCCGCGGCACTCCGGCTCGGGGCGGTCCGGCACTTCGGTGCGGCCGAGCCCACCCTGGTCGAGCTGTTCCGCGAGGTGGTCACCGAACACGCCGAGCCCGACGAGGAGGCCGCTGCCTGATGTCCCGCCCACTGCCCTTCCGCGAGGCGATGGTGCTGGTCGCCCGGCGTGAGTTCATGCAGCGTGCGCGCGACCGGTCGTTCTTCGTGTCCACGGCCATCACGATCGGGATCATCGTGCTGGTCGTTGTCTTCCCCCGCGTCCTCAACTTCGGTGCCGACGAGTACAACGTCGCGTTCCCCGGCCCCGACGGCGCCGCCATGCAGGCCGTCGCGCAGGCGCAGGCCGAGCTCGCCGACGTCGACCTCACCGCCGTCGCAGTCGCCGACCCGGACGAGGCCCAGGCACTGGTACGCGACGGTGAGCTCGACGCTTACGTCGAGGCCGACGCCGTCGTCGTCGAGCGTGACCTGCCGTCGTCGCTGCGCGCCGTACTCGAGAACGCCCACAGCGCCGTCTCCGGCACCCGCGCGCTCGAGGACGCGGGCATCGACCCGGACCAGGTGGCCTCGGCACTCGACACCGCCCGGCTGGAGCTGGTCACACTCGACCCGGAGGCCGACGAACGCACGACCCGTGGGGGGATCGCCTTCATCGGGGCGCTCGTCCTCTACGGTCAGCTGCTCGGCTACGGCTTCTGGGTGGCACTCGGCGTCGTCGAGGAGAAGTCGAGCCGGGTGGTCGAGGTCCTGCTCTCGGCCATCCCCGCCCGCGCGCTGCTGGCGGGCAAGGTGCTCGGCATCGGGCTGCTCGGCCTGGCCCAGCTGCTGGTCATCTCAGTCGTGGCCGTCGGAGCCGCCACGCTGGCCGGTTCGCTCGCCCTGGAGGCGTCGATGCTGCAGCCGATCGGTCTGGTGCTCGGCTGGTTCGTGCTCGGATACATCGCGTACGCGTGCCTGTCGGCCGCGGCGGCCGCGCGGGTGTCGCGTCAGGAGGAACTGCAGAACGCCACGACCCCGTTGACGATGCTCGCCATGGTGTCGTTCTTCGCCAGTTTCTATGTCTTCTTCAACACCGGCGGAGCAGGCCCGACGGTTGTGTCCCTGATCCCACCGGTGAGCGCGCTGGCGATGCCTATCCGGATGGCCCGTGGTGACGCCGCGCCCTGGGAGGTCGGCCTTGCCCTCGTGCTGATGCTGGGACTGATCGCGGGCCTGGTCGTGGTCGCCGGCCGGGTGTACGAGGGCGCGGTGCTGCGCATGGGTGCGAAGGTCCCGCTGGCCGAGGCCTGGCGCTCGGGACGCCGGGCCCGCGCCTAGGTTCCGGGCCGGGCCCGAACCACAGCGCGCACCCACGCGCCATGCTCTGCTCTGCCCCGCTCGTGCACGCTGGAGCGCCCGGTACGCCCGTTCTGTGGGTGCAGGAGCGGGGCGAAGCAGTGCCCTGCTCCTCGCTCAGCCGTCGCGATCGGCGCCGAGCGATGCCAGCAGGTCGTGCAGTGCGGGAAACAGGGCCGGGCCCGCCGCGACGACGATCTCCGGGCCGGGTGCCTGCCCGCCGAGGCCCTCGACGACCACGCCTGCCTCCTCGGCGACCAGGGCACCAGCCGCCAGGTCCCATGACGCCAGGCCACGCTCGTAGAAGGCGTCGAACCACCCGGTTGCGACGCCGCACAGGTCGAGGGATGCGGCCCCGAGGCGGCGGATGTCGCGGACCCGCGGCAAAACCTTGCGCAGGATCTCCGCCTGCCCGGCTCGCCGGGCCGAGTCGTAGCCGAACCCGGTGGCCACGAGGGCGCGGTCCAGCCGGTCGCAACCGGATTCGCGGATCGGCCGTCCGTCCAACCGGGCCCCACCCCCACGCGTGGCAGTCCAGGTCTGACCGCTGACCGGGTTGTGCACCACCCCGGCCACCGTCCGGCCGTCCACCTGCGCCGCGATCGACACCGCGTACTGCGGGATGTCGTAGAGGTAGTTGACGGTGCCGTCGATCGGGTCGACGACCCACTCGACACCCGAGCCGCCGGTCACCGACGCCCCCTCCTCGCCCACCAGGCCGTCACCGGGGCGGGCAGCGAGCAACCGCCGGCGGATGAGGGCCTCCGCAGCGGTGTCGGACTCGGTCACGACGTCGGTGGGGGTGCTCTTCGTCGCCGACACCGTGATCCGCTCGACCGCGTTCCGGCGATCGCGGACCAGACGTCCGGTCTCGAGTGCCACCCCGACCGCGAGGCCGAGCAGGTCGCCGGGGTCGGAGGTCACCGTGTACCTCCGATCGGCAGAGCCGTGTCGAGCCCACCCAGTGTCGGGCGCGGGCCCCGGGCGTTCGGGCAGCAGTCTGCCGGGCACGCGTCGTGCGACGGCCCGGGGGGCCCGATGCTCGCCCGTACGACCGGTGCACCTCTCTCGACGGCTGCCCGCTCGACGAACAGGTCGCGGACGGCCGCGACGAACGCCGGGTGTGTGCCCGCGGTGGCTGCCCGCGAGGTCGGCAGGCCACAGCGGCGAGCGGTGTCGAGGGCCTCCGTGTCCAGGTCGAACACGACCTCCATGTGGTCGGACACGAATCCGATGGGCGCGAGGACGGCTCCCGGTACCCCTTCGGCGGCGATCGCCGCGAGGTGGTCGTTGACGTCGGGCCCGAGCCAGGGAACGTGCGGCGGGCCGCTGCGGGAGCAGTACACGAGGTCGTGGCCGTGACGGACGCCGGTGCGCGCGTGGACCTCCCGCGTGACCGCCGCCGCGACCGCCCGGTGCTGAGCCTCGTACGCACCGCCGGTCGGGCCGGCGGTCGCGGCCATCGCCTCCGGGATCGAGTGCGTCACGTAGACCAGCCGGGCACCCCCCGCCGCCGCGAGCGGTAGGTCGGCGAGCGCACCGACCACGGCGTCGGCGTTCGCCCGCACGAAGCCCGGATGGTCGAACCCGTGCCGGAGGCGGTCGATCCGGGGTGCCTCGGGACCCACTTCGGCGGCCGCGTCGGCCAGATTCTCGCGGTACTGGCGGCAACCCGAGTAGGACGAGTAGACGCTGGTGACGAACGCAGCGGCACGGCGGACGCCGTCCTCGCGCATCCGGGCCAACTCGTCGGCCAGATAGGGATGCCAGTTGCGGTTGCCCCAGTAGACCGGGACCGACAGGCCCGCGTCGCCCAGGTCGCGCTCGAGCGCCGCGACCAGCGCCCGGTTCTGGTCGTTGATCGGGCTGCGCCCACCGAAGGCCTCGTAGTGGCGGGCGACCTCCGCCAGCCGAGCGGCCGGTACGCCCTGCCAGCGCGTGACGTTCTCGAGGAACGGCACGACATCGGAGGGCGCCTCGGGGCCGCCGAACGAGACCACCAGCAACGCGTCGTATGGCTCGACGGAGGTCGGACGGGCGCTCACCGCACCGATCCTGCCAAACCGTCGTGACCCCGCCCGCTGCGCATCCGAAACCGAGAGGCGACGATCACGGTCATGGGGTTGGGTGAGGGAATGCTCGGTCCGTATCTGCGGGTGTTGCGCACCCCCGGGGCGCTCGCGTTCTCGGCCTCCGGGCTGGTCGCGCGGCTGCCGATGTCGATGTTCGGGATCGGCATCGTGCTCGCGATCTCTGTGACCGAGGGCTCGTACGGACGGGCCGGGCTGGTCGCGGGAGCGGCACTGCTGGCGCAGGCGGCGGCGGCTCCCGTCCAGGCCCGGGTCGCCGACCGGGTCGGCCAGCGGCGGATGCTGTTGCCCGTCCTGGCGCTGCACGCGGTGGGCCTCGGTTCGTTCATCCTCCTCGTCGGCCGGGCTCCGCTGGCCGCGCTGCTCGCCACATCGGCCGTGGCCGGGGCCAGCTTGCCGAGCTTCGGCGCGCTGGTCCGCGCGCGATGGGCCCGGGTGCACACGGGCACGCCGCTGTTGCACACCGCGTACGCACTCGAGTCCGTGCTCGACGAGGTGGTGTTCGTCGTCGGGCCGGTGCTCGCGACGATCCTGGCGACCAGCGTCCACCCGCTCTCCGGCCTGGTCACGAACCTGGTGCTGACCGTCGGCGGCGGCCTGTGGTTCGCCGCCCAGCGTGCGACCGAGCCGCCACCGCGGCCACGGACGAGAGCGGCCGGGGTCGATCGGCTCTCGCCACGGTCGCTCGGCTGGATCGTGCTCACGTTCGCGTTCATGGGTGGGATCTTCGGCAGCGTCGAGGTCGTCACGGTCGCCTTCGCCGACCACGCCGGCGCGACGCAGGCTGCCGGCGTGGTCCTTGCGCTCTACGCGCTCGGCAGCCTGGTCTCCGGGCTGGTCGTCGGCGCCGTCCACTGGCGCTCGGGGCCACGGCGGCGGTTCGTGCTCGGTCAGGTGGTCATGGCCGCGGCGCTGCTCCCGCTCCCGTTCGTGGGTTCGGTTCCAGTGCTGGCGGTCGTCATGTTCCTCGCCGGCCTGGCGATCTCCCCGACGCTCATCGCCGGCTTCTCGCTGGTCGAGGCCGAGGTGCCGGCGAGCCGCCTCACCGAAGGGCTTGCGTGGATCTCCACCGCGCTCAACATCGGGGTCTCGATGGGAGCTGCGGTGGCGGGACCGGTCATCGACCGGGCCGGGGCCTCGCCGGGCTTCGTCGTGGCGGTGTCGTGCGGCCTGTTGGCCACGGTGGTGTGCGTCGGCGCCGCTCTGGCGCGCGTTCGGCAGCGTGAGAGCGTGATGCCATGACCGCCACCCGGCCCGCTGCTCCCCGTCCCCGCCAGCGGCGGCCTCCGTGGCGCAACTGGGCCCGCACGGTCGAAGGACGGCCGGCGCGGGTCGCCGTGCCTGCCGACGCCGCCGACGTGGCGGCAACCATGATCGCGGCGGGTCGCGAGGGCCTACGGGTCAAGGCGGTCGGCGCGGGGCACAGCTTCACGCCGGTCGCCGTCACCGAGGGCGTGCAGGTGCGGCTGGACCGGCTCACCGGCCTGCTCGACGTCGACGTCGCGCCCGGTTCCGGCCACGGCCTGGCCACCGTCGCGGCGGGCACGCCGCTGCACGCCTTCAACGCCGACCTGGCCCGGCACGGGTTCGGCCTGGCCAACATGGGCGACGTCGCCGTTCAGACCGTGTCCGGCGCCGTCGCCACGGGCACCCACGGAACCGGGCGGGACGTGGCCGGGCTCGCCGCCCAGGTCGCGGGCCTCGAGATCGTGCTGCCCGACGGCTCGCTCGTCCGGTGCTCGGCCGACCGCGACCCCGACCTGTTCCAGGCAGCGCGGCTCGGCCTCGGCGCACTCGGCGTCGTCACGGCGCTGACCTGCCGGGTGGAACCCGCCTTCCTGCTCCACGCCGTCGACGAACGGGGCAGCTTCACCGAGATCCTCGACCGCTTCGACGAGTTCGCCGCGGACGAGCACATGGAGTTCCACTGGCTGCCGTTCACCGACGCCGTCCAGCTCAAGCGCAACCGCCGCACCGCGGGTCCCGCCCGCCCGCTCGGCAGGTTCCGGGCCTGGTGGGAGGGCGACGTCGTGGAGAACCTGGGCGTCGGGCTGGTTCAGCACGTCACCCGGGCTGTCCCGCGGTGGACCAGGCCGGTCAACCGCGCCGCCGCCGGACTGATCTCGCGGCGTGACTACGTCGATGCCGCTCCGGCGGTCTTCACGAGCATCCGGCGGGTTCGATTCCACGAGATGGAGTACGCGCTGCCGCGCAGCATGGCGATCGCGGCGCTGCGCGAACTCCGCCGCCTCACGGTCGACGGACCGTGGCGCATCGCCTTCCCCGTCGAGGTTCGGCTGGCTCCCGCCGACGACGTCTGGCTGTCCACGGCGTACGGGCGCGACACGGTGTACGTCGCGTGTCATGCCTTCCCGCGCACGGACTACCAGGGCTGGTTCGCGGCCGCCGAGAGCCTGTTCGTCACCTACGGGGGTCGCCCGCACTGGGGTAAGCTCCACACCCGCGATCTCGCGTACCTCGCGGGGGTGTACCCGCGACTCGGAGAGTTCCGTGCCGTTCGGGACCGGGTCGATCCCGGTCGGCTGATGGCCAACGGCTACCTGCACCAGGTGCTCGGACCCTGACGTCGGCTGCCCGAAGAGCTCCGAAGGTTTCCCGGCGCCGCCCGGCATGGCGGCTTGGTCCGGTGGGTCGGCCGGGCGACGATGGGTTCAGCCGTGCACGGGAGGTGCGAAGATGCGGGAGCTGCTACTGGTCGCCATGAGCGAGAACGGCACGCACCTCGTTCTCCGCGCCGAGGGCGAGGACTCCCCCTTTGCCCTGCCCATCGACGAACGCCTCCACGCTGCCATGCGTGGCGACCGTGCCCGCCTGGGGCAGCTGGAGATCCAGATGGACAGTCAACTCCGACCTCGCGACATCCAGGCCCGCGTGCGGGCGGGTGAGAGTGTCGAGTCCGTGGCCGCCGCAGCGGCAGTGCCGCTCGACAAGGTCCTGCGATACGCCGGCCCGGTGATCGCCGAGCGCGAGCACATCGCCGGACGGGCCCGCCGGGCAACGGTCCGTCGGGCCGGCGGCGAGGGTCCGGCGCCCGAGCTCGACGACGCCGTGTCGCGCTGGGTCGGCCAGTCAGGGGCCGATCCCGACGACGTGGTCTGGGACGCCTGGCGGCGCGACGACGGACGCTGGCAGGTCGCGGCGTCGTGGCCGGCCGGGGCGGACACGTGCTCGGCCCGGTTCGCCTTCGATCCCGCCGGCCGCTCGGTTGCTCCCGACGACGACGAGGCGCGCGCCATCTCCGGTGAGCGGACCGCCGAGCCCGACGTGCCGGCAGGGCCCGCGCGCCTGTCCGTCGTCGGCGGTGCCGTGACCGACGCGCCGCCGGACGACGACGAGCCGGTGCTGATGACGCCGGACGAGGCGCCGACCGACGACCGCGGCTCCGGCGACGACCCGGCCGACCGTCGCGACCCTGCCGACGACGAGCCGACCGGGCCCTTGCCGGTCTCCCGTCGTCCGCGCCGCGACGTCGCTACGCGCAACGGACGTGGTGAGCGGCGCCGCACCGGTGCCCGCTCCGACGACCCCCGCACCGATCCGTGGGCGCAGCCGGCCTGGTCCGACGAGGCGGCCGACAGCGACCGGCTCCGGCTCGCCGACATCGCCAGCCGGGTCGAGGTCGACGGTGGCGCATCCGGTACCGACGACGGGTACGACGCCGAACCTGCCGCCGGCGCCGCCGCGAGACGACCCGCGTCCTCGCGCTCCCGTCGCCCCAGCGTGCCGAGCTGGGACGAGATCATGTTCGGCCGCCGACGCAAGCCTGACTGACCGGCCGGACTCCACCCGGTCGACGTATCACCGGGCCTCCTGCCCGCTCTCTACAGGTGGATGCCTGAGCATCCCGCGGCCGGCTCGGTCGGCTGCGCCGGTCCCGGGCAGCGGAGGTCATGGTGACGTCTCAGCGACGCGCCGTGCTCATCGGCGCCGGCACCGACGCGGTCGACCTCACCGACCGTGAGCGGGCCCATCGTCGGGACCGCGTCGTCCAGATCCTCGCGGTCAAGTGGCGGCGGCGAGGGCGGCGAGCCCTCGTCCGGCCGCTGTAGGGGGCCGGCCATGAGGTCTGCGATCACGGGGGGTGGCGGGTGCGTCGGCGCCGCTCCACGGTCCTCCCCGTGGAGCGAGCCCGGGGGCGCGCACCCGCCACTGACGGCTTCGTCGTCCCTGCCTGGTTTGACCGGTATGGTCAGGACGTGGCCGACCCGTCGACGAGTGACCTGCTCCGCGACGCCGCTGGCGGCGACCAGCGGGCCTGGGACCAGCTGGTCGAGCGCTACTCGCGGCTGGTCTGGGCCGTCACGCGCGGCCACCGGCTGGCCTACGCCGATTCAGCCGACGTCTTCCAGACCACGTGGCTGCGGCTGGTCGAGCACCTGGGCCGCCTACGGGATCCCGAACACCTCGCCGGCTGGTTGTCCACCACGGCCCGCCACGAGTCCTTGCGAATCCTGCGGATGGGCCGCCGTGAGCGTCCCGAGGAGGATCTCGCCGGGGAGCGCGACCCGGTCCGGGTGGCCGGGCCAGGTCCCGAGGCTTCACTGCTCGCCGACGAGGAGCGGGCGTCGGTGGCGACAGCCTTCGCTCGGCTGTCCGAACGCTGCCGGGCGCTGCTGCGACTCGTCGTGGCCGAACCGGGACTGTCCTACGCCGAGGTCGCCCTGGCGCTCGACATCCCGGTGGGGAGCATCGGGCCGACCCGCGGCCGGTGCCTTCGCCAACTCAAGGATCTGCTCGAGGAGCGTCGATGACGATGGCTGAGATCGAGCCCGCCGACCGCGAGCTCCTCGCCCTGCTGCGTGGTGTGCTCGAGGAAACCGACCCGGTGCCCGCTCCGCTCGTCGAGGCTGCCAAGGCCGGCTTCACGTGGCGCACCGTCGACGCCGAACTGGCCGAGCTCACCGCCGACTCCGTCCTCGACGGCGCCGCCGTGCGGGCCGCCGAGGCACCGCGGCTGCTGACGTTCACCGCCGGAGTGTTGTCGGTCGTGGTCGAGGTGGCCACGTCATCCCGCTTGGGCGACGTCGCGCGCCGGCTGATGGGCCAGATCGTCGGCCCACACCCGGACGAGGTCGAGGTTCACCACGCCGACGGCTCGATGACCGTGCGGGCCGACCCTTACGGCCGCTTCCGCGCCGCGCCGGTGCCGCCGGGTCCGATCAGCTTCACCATCCGCTTCGCGGCCACGCGCCGTCAGGTCGTCACCAGCTGGGTCACCATCTGACGTCCCACCCCTCGAGGCGCGCCCGCTGCTCCACCTCGAAAGCGGGTCAGCCTCCTGACACCAGCAACGGCACCAGCATCTCGTCGGCGGTCAGCGCGCCGTGCAGTCCGATCAGCTTGGCCTCGACCGGGAAGACGCTGCGCATCTCGACGGCACAGTCGCCGCCGACGGAGGCCACCACGTCGCCGATGCGGTCGAGCACCCGCACCTCGACCGCGCCGAACCAGCCCGCGGCGACGGCCTCCTCTCGTAAGAGCACGGCTGCCCGCCCGCCCAGAACACCCCGCCAGCCGGCGAGCACGTCGCCGGCGGCGCCGGGTTCGGCGTAGACGTGCCGGAACCGGGCCTCTCCCCCGACCAAGGCGACGCCGTCGCGCAGCGCCGGCAGGTCGTCGACGTCGACCCGCTTGTCACGCCCGACGTCGACCATGCCGTGGTCGGCCGTGACGAGCAGGACCGTGCCGGACGGGAGTGACCGGTCCAGCTCCTCGGCGAACCGGTCGACGATGGCCAGTTGGTGCCGCCAGGCCGCGGACGCGCACCCCGCCTTGTGCCCGGTGAAGTCGAGGTCACCGTCGTAGACGTAGACCAGGGCGGGTTGCCCGCCGGCGCCGGCCGCCGCGGCCGCGACCCGCTCGCCCAGGCTGTCGGCCCCCCGGAAGCCCGGACCGCGCAGGCCCACCGTCGTCAGACCCGAGGCGCGGAACCGTCGCTGGCCGACCACCGTGACCGCCACACCGGCCCGGCCGGCCCGCTCGAACACCGTGGGATGCGGTTGGTAGGCCACCGGGTCGACCGACGGGTTCCACTTGAGGGCGTTCAACAGTTCCGTCGTCCCTGGTAGGCGCGTCGTGTAGCCGAGAACACCGTGCCGTCCCGGCGGCAGGCCGGTGCCGAAGCTGGTCAGGCTGGTCGCCGTCGTGGTGGGGCTGCCGACCGTGATGGGCCTCCCGGGCAGCGACGAGAGGAACGGTGCCTGGGCCTGGTGCGTGCGCAGCATGTTCCAGCCGAGACCGTCGATCAGGAGCACGCAGTAGCGGCCAGCCGGCGGCAGGCCCAGCAGGTCGTGCTCGCCGGTCACGCCGAGCGCGCCGAGCACCGACGGAAGGAGATCGGTCAGCGACGCCTCGCCGTACCGCGGCAGAACCAGTGCGTCGGACGGCTGACCGGACAGGGTCACCGAACCTGCACGGTGGCCGCCGAGAGGGTCCGGGCGAAGGTGAGCATGTCTTCGACCCGGCTCCCGCCGTCGGCGGCCTCGCTGACTCTCAGGGAGAAGTCGTCGGAGGTGAGCGCCCCGGTGTAACCGTGATCGGCCTCGCAGTCGGGATCGCCGCAGCCGGCCGGTTCGAGATCGACCCGGCTCATCGCCCCCCAGCCCACCGTGAGGACGACCTCACGGGCCGGGTCGCCGGTCTGGTACGACGCCGGCGAGGTGACCGTGCGGCTGACCACCACCGACGAGACCCGGTCGAGCGGCACGGCCTCCGTGGAGGTCGTGGCGTACGGCAGGGGGTGGCCCTCGTCCGACGGGTACTCGTCGGTGTGTCCGACCACCAGGCGGGTCGGGGTGAGCACGAGAACGCTGACGTGGCGGCGGAGCTCGTCACGGTCGAAGTGGGGTTCGTGGTGCACGACGTAGGACTGGACGGGCTCACCCGCCAGCGCGGTCTCGAGCGTGTCCGCGACCAGATTGGGGTAGTAGCCCGCCTGCTGGATGGCCAGGCGAAGCTCATCACGAGTACCGGTGTCCGCCATGTCCTCCATCCTTGCACGGTTGGTCAGGTCAGCCGTCTCGTGTACCAGCTCGAGCGCGGGTCCGGAGGTGCCACGTGAGCTGATGCGTTGACGACGGCGAGCCCTTCGGTGGCCACGAGCACCGGCCCGAGTTCGACGTCGGCGACCTCCGGAAGGTCGTCGGTGAGCCGCGACACCCGGTGGAGAAGGTCCTCGACCGCCTGCAGGTCGGCCACCGCTCCCCCGCGGTAGCCCAGGAGCATCGGCGCCGCCTTGACCTCTCGCACCATCTCAGCGGCGTCGACGTCGGTCAGCGGAGGGATGCGGTAGGAGCGGTCACCGAGCAACTCGGTCGTCACGCCGGACAACCCGAACGACACGACCGGCCCGAACAGCGCGTCCTCATGCGCGCGGACGGCCACGGGGACGCCCGGCGGCGCCATCGGCTGCACGACGCACGCCGCCTTGGCCGGGTCCGTGAGCGTGCGGCACATGGTCGTCCACGCGTCGCGCATCTCGTCGGGCGTGTCGATGTTGCGCCAGACGTCGGCCAGATCGGGGCGGTGGCTCAGGTGCGCGGCCGTCGCCTTGAGGACCACCGTCCACCCCAGCTGCTCGCCGGCCCGAACGGCGTCGTCGACGGTCGCCACGGGCACCATCTCCAGCAGGGTGATCCCGTAACTCGCCAGCAGCGCCGAGAGGGCCGGCCCTTCCAGCGGGCCACCGCCGGGTCGCCCCGCGAGCTCGTCGGCGACCAGCCTCCGGGCCGCCTCGGCGTCGCAACCGTCGATCATCGGCACTTGACCCCGTGGCCGGACCCGCCATTCCGCGTACGACGTCACATGCGCCAGCGCTCGCGCCGCCTCCTCCGGGGACGGGTAGGACGGTACCGACCCGCGGCCCGGGACCCCGCGGTCATCGAGCAGGCGCAGCGCTTCGGGCACGCCGCCGCTGCCGAGGAATGTGGTCACCACCGGCTTCGTGCCCGTAGCTGCCACGGCAGCCAGTACGCGGGCTACCTCCTCGGCCCGGCCTGACTCCAGGGTCGGCACGTAGACCACGACCACCGAGTCGACGCCCGCGTCGTGGACGAGTTGAGTCAGCGCCTGCTCGAAGTCACCCGCTGTCGCCCTCGGACCGAGGTCGCGCGGTGTGCCGACGACGTCGAGGCCCGCAGCCGCGGCCGCATCGGCCGCGAGCAACCCCAGCGAGTCGGAGTTGCCGACCACCGCGACCCTGGCGCCCGCCGGAAGCGGCTGGAGTGCGAGCACCTGCGCGACGTCGAACATCTCGGTCAGCGTGTCGACGCGGATCACGCCGGACTGACGGAACATCGCGTCGAGGGCTGCGACCGGCGTGTCGGTGGCACGAACCGTGTGACCGAGCGGTACGCCCTGCGTCGAGCGCCCGCTCTTCACCGCGACCACCGGCTTCTCGGCCGCGACCCGGCGGGCCAGTCGGGAGAACTTACGTGGGTTGCCCAGCGACTCGAGGTAGAGCATGACGGCCTCGGTGGCCGGGTCGTCCTGCCAGTACTGGAGCAGGTCGTTGCCCGAGACGTCGGCCCTGTTGCCCGCCGAGACGAACGTCGACAGGCCCAGGCCGCGGGTGGCCACCGCCTCGAGGATCGCGATACCGAGGGCGCCGGACTGCGAGAAGAAGCCCACCCGGCCCGGCGGCGGCACGACCGGAGCCATCGACGCGTTGAGCGAGTACTCCGGGTCGGTGTTGACGATTCCGAGACCGTTGGGCCCGACCACCCGCATCCCGTACGACCGCGCGATGCGGACCAGTTCGCCCTGCCGTTCCCGGCCACGAGGGCCGGTCTCGGCGAAGCCAGCAGACACCACCACCAGCCCCTTGACTCCTCGTGCCGCGCAGTCGAGCACCACATCGATCACGGCTTCGGCGGGCACCGCGACCAGGGCGAGGTCGACCTCGCCC
>JBOGDU010000049.1:0-3718 GCA_050743145.1 Jiangellaceae bacterium
TCGCGCCGCTGTTCAACATCGGTCACAGCGTGCTCGAGGGAGCCGACCCGAAGACGACTGCGACGGCGTATGCCCTCCTCACCGGCATCGCCCTCGGCCTTCTGGGGTTGGCGGGAATCGCGGGCGCACTGCTGATGAGCGCGGCTGCCACGGTCGCCTATCGCGGCGGGCTGCAGCCGCGGTGGACCGTGGTCCTCGTCGTGGTCGGCGCGGTTGTCGCGGCGATCGGAACGTGGGTGTTCTTCTTTCCGATCCTGCTTGTCGTCCTGTGGGTGCTCGTCACGTCGGTGAGGCAAACGATCCTCTATCGCCGTCGCGTCCTCAACCCGCTTCGCTAACCGGAGTCGGGCGCGCGAACACAAGCTCCGTCCCTCCGACGATGATTCCATGCCCGTGACCCTCCTCGACCGCGCGATCGTGCGCCAGCTGCCGGCGGTTCCGACGCCGGACGTCCGCCGCGGCCGCGCTGATCGACCAGCCGCCGGCCGAACATCGGCATAGGAGGCATCTGAGCTTCATCCAGACCACACCGCCGAGCAGATCCTCAACTGTAAGTAGAGTTCGAACGCGGGGGCACTAGCTCTGCTCCTGTGGTGGAGCAAGGAATGCGTCGACTTCGGCGAGGAACTGCTTCCAGGCGGGGTCGTGGGCGGGCAGCAGGTGGTTGGGGGTGTCCAGTGGTACCAGGCGGCTGCCGGGAATGAGCCCTGCCATCAAACGCGACTGTTCGAACGGGCCCACTCGATCTCGCCGGCCACCGATGACGAGGGTCGGAACGGTGACCCGCGGTGCGAGATCGGTGACGTCGATGTCGGCGAACTCGTTGACGAATCGCCAGGCGTTCTCGGGGGATGTCGTCCGTCGCTGAAGCTCATCGAAGACGCGCCATTCCTCGTGGGTGCCTTCCGGGAGGAAATTGGAAACGATGATCTGGCGGTACGTCCGATCCGGCCGAGCCCAGCCCAGCCGGATGACGTCGATATGGGCCTCAACCAGCTCCAGGTCATCCGGACTCTTGGCGCGCTTCCGGAGACCTTGGACGTAGCTTCCGAACAACACCAGGTGGCTCACCCGCTCCGGATGGCGCACCGCGTAGGCGATCGCGACCGGGCCACCCTGCGATATACCCAGCAGCGGGAACCGGTCCAGCCCGACGGCGTCGACGACGGACTCGAGATCGTCGACCCACTCCTCGAACGAGAACTGGGGTAGGTCCCAGTCCGACAGGCCACAGCCCCGCTCGTCGTAGCGCACCAGCGTGAACCGGCGAGAGAGCTCCACCAGCCAGTGCCGCCACACCGGGCTCTCCCAGTCGTAGTCGAGGTGGCTGAGCCAGTTCGCCACCTTCACCAGCGGGGGCCCGTCGCCCATCGTGGCGTACGCCAGCCGCACACCGTCGGAGGCCGTGCAGAACCGGATCTCCTGCTGCGGCGGCGCAGCGCCGGCGAACACGTCCCAACTACCGTCGCGTTGCTCGGTTTCCTCGACGTCCCCGACGAACTGATATCCGCGGCCGTGGACGGTGCGGATCAGCCTCTGACCGCGACCGTCGTCGCCGATGACCCGGCGGGCGGCCTTGACCCGGCTCGTCAGCGCCGATTCGCCGACGAACCGGCTACCCCACACCGCGTCGAGCAGCTCCTCCTTGGTCACCACCCGCTCGCGTTCGCGGAGGAGCAGCGCAAGCACGTCGAATACTTGTGGCTCCACCGATTGGACGGCTCCGGCGCGGCGCAGTTCGTACCGGCCGAGGTCCAACGCGCAGTCGCCAAAGACGTAGATCACGACTTCCCCCCGCTCGGGTTCGCGAACCGGCGACGTGTGATCACCACGGGCGATGTCCCACCCGGTTCAGAACCCGAGATCTCCACATGGTCTCCATCTTCCCTCCAAGTCTGCGGCACCCGCCGCGCGCAGAGTCGTCGACACGACCAGACCACGGGTCGCCCGGAAGGTTCTGGGAAGGCACACCCGGCACCGTCCACGCACACCAGGCATCCGAAGGAGCGGAACACCATGCACACCGTCGCACTTGCCCGGGGCGTCCGTGGGGAAGAGTTCGCCGCGGGCGCCCGGGCGATGGTGCCGTGGCTCGCCGGCGTGACGCCCTTCGGACTGGTGATCGGCGTCAGCGCGGCACACGCCGACATTCCGACGCTCGCCGGGTGGCTGACCGGTCCGTTGATCTACGCCGGCAGCTCCCAGGTCGCCGCTATCGAGATGCTGGATGCCGGAAGCGCCCCGATGGTCGTCGTGATCACTGCGCTGGTCATCAACCTGCGGCTCATCCTCTACTCGGGCGCGATCGCGACCCACTGGCGCGGGACACCGCGCTGGTGGCGAGCCATGGCGGCGTACCTCCTGGTGGACCCGTCGTTCGTGGTCGGGATGGACCGCTACCAGCGCCCGGGCGACCGAGCCGCCGCCCACACCTTCTATGTCGGCGGTGCGATCACGCTGTGGGTCGGCTGGCTGCTGGCCATCGGTGCTGGGGCGACGCTCGGCACGCAACTACCCGCCGCGCTGCATCTCGAGTTCGTCATCCCGCTGTACCTGGTGGGCGAGATCGTCCCCAAGCTCGCGGACCGGGCGACCCGACGGGCGGCCCTGACCGCCGCGGCGGTCGCCGTCGTCGCGATCTCCGCGCCACTGCACCTCGGTGTCGTGCTCGCGATCCTCGTCGGCCTCGCTGCGGCGCTCACCGTCAAGGAGGGCAGCCGATGAACGTCTGGCTCGCCATCGTCGCGGCAGGGCTGGGGAGCTACCTGTTCCGCATCAGCATGGTCGTGCTCGCCGACCGGGTGACGATGCCGGAACGGCTGGAACGGGCGTCGGCCTTCGTGGCTCCGGCGGCCTTCGCCGCGCTGGCGGCCGGTGGGATTGCCGCCAACACCGCCGGTGTCGACCTCGCCGGGTGGACCGCGCCGCTCGCGGCCGTCGTCGCGGCCGTGATCGCCGTGCGCCGCACCGGCCGCCCGTACGCCGCCCTGCTCGCCGGAATGCCGACGCTGTGGATCCTCAGCGCGGTGGTGCCGGCCTGATGTCCGCCTCGAACTCGCGAAGCCCGCCGGGAAGGTTCCGGGAAGGCCACCGACCTAACGTCCGACCAGTCCGAACACCACAACCCAGAAGGGGTCTGAAATGACCACCACCACGGAACGACTGCCTCTCAACGGGGTCGACACGCCGACGCTGTTCGCCACGCTGGACGCCGTCAAGGCACAGCCCGACATCGCCAAGTTCCAGTTCCGGGCGAAGAACAGGTGGGTGAGCGGCACCCACAACCGCAGCAGCATGCACGGGTTCTTCGGCGCGGGCCAGGAGATGGAGCACCGCCACGAGACCGTCATCGACGCCGACCACCCGGCCGTGCTCGTCGGTCAGGACAACGGCCCGGCGCCGGTGGAGTACGTGCTGGCAGCGCTCGCGGCCTGCCTGACCTCGGGGCTGGCCAACATCGCCGCGGCCCGCGGCATCGAGCTGACCGAGGTCGAGTCGACCGTCGAGGGCGACATCAACCTGCTCGGGCTGCTCGGGATGTCCGACGAGGTCCGCAACGGCTACGAGCAGATCCGGGTCAACTTCAAGGTCAAGGGCAACGCCCCGGCCGAGAAGCTGCGCGCCCTCGTCGAGCGCTCGAAGGACCGCTCGGCCGTGTACGACGTCATCACCGGCTCTGTGCCGATCGCCATCGACGTCACGGTCGACTGATGAAGGC